>NZ_JBXASW010000016.1:0-129589 GCF_058809745.1 Variovorax sp. MPBD4-3 | reverse complement strand
CTTCGCCATCCGTGAAGGCGGCCGCACCGTGGGTTCGGGCGTCGTTGCCAAGATCCTCGACATCTAAGCCGGACGCACAGAGTACCGGAGGGGTATAGCTCAATTGGCAGAGCGTCGGTCTCCAAAACCGAAGGTTGTAGGTTCGATTCCTACTGCCCCTGCCACTTAGGTGGCACCCCTAAAGCCCATCGTGACCCGATGGGCTTCGGCGTCTCAAGAGACGCATTGAATTGAAGGCCTACAGGCCACAGGAAATCAGCCAACCATGGCCACATCTCAAATCGAAACCGTGAGCACCGGCGCCGACAAGGCCAAATTGGCCGTGGCTGTCGTGCTGGCAGTGGGCGCCATCGTGGCGTTCTACCTGCTGTCGCGCCAAGGCTCGGTGGTGCAATGGGCTGCGCTGCTGGTCGGCCTGGCTGCGGCCGTGGCCGCCTTCGGCAGCTCCGAGAGTGGCCGTCAGTTGTGGGCTTTCGGCCGCGACTCGTGGCGCGAGGTCAAGAAGGTCGTCTGGCCGACCCGCAAGGAAGCGATGCAGATGACGGCCTATGTGTTCGCCTTCGTGGCGATCATGTCCGTCTTCCTCTGGCTCACCGACAAGACGCTCGAATGGGTGTTTTTCGACCTCATTCTGGGCTGGAGAAAATAAATGACCGACGACGCAGTTGAAACCACGCCGAGCACGCCGGAGGAAGAAAACACCTCCGTGCTGGCTCCCGCCGCCAACCCCGATCTGCGTTGGTACGTGGTGCATGCCTATTCGGGCATGGAGAAGGCTGTCGAGCGCAACATCACCGAGCGCATCAACCGCGCCGGCATGCAGGACAAGTTCGGCCGCATCCTGGTCCCGACCGAAGAAGTGGTCGAGATCAAGAACGGCCAGAAGCGCACCACGGAGCGCCGCTTCTTCCCGGGCTATGTGCTGGTCGAAATGATCATGGACGACGAGAGCTGGCACCTGGTGAAGCACACCAACAAGGTGACGGGTTTCGTGGGCGGTGCCAAGAACCGTCCGGCTCCGATCTCGCAGAAAGAGGTCGAGGACATCGTCAGCCAGATGCAGCAGGGCACCGAAAAGCCGCGCCACAAGGTCGAATTCACCGTCGGCGAGTTCGTGCGCGTCAAGGAAGGCCCGTTCACCGACTTCAACGGCACGGTCGAGGAAGTCAACTACGAGAAGAGCAAGGTCAGCGTGTCGGTCATGATTTTCGGCCGTGCGACCCCTGTGGAACTCGAATTCAGCCAGGTCGAAAAGACCTGACGACCCACCGGCCTTTGCGCCGGTGTCATTGTTTCCGGCTGCGCGCTGTCCGACTCGGCGCGCGGCCTTGATCCCGAAGAGTCGTTTAACCCCGGGGAGCCTTGGCCGCAAGCCAAGGCGATATCACCCGCAAGGAGCAAAGCATGGCGAAAAAAATCGTCGGCTTCATCAAGCTGCAAGTCCCAGCTGGTAAGGCCAACCCGTCCCCGCCGATCGGTCCCGCACTCGGTCAGCGTGGTCTGAACATCATGGAATTCTGCAAGGCGTTCAACGCGCAAACGCAGAGCTACGAGCCGGGTCTGGCACTGCCGGTGGTCATCACCGCCTTCGCCGACAAGAGCTTCACCTTCATCATCAAGTCGCCGCCGGCCGGCGTGCTGATCAAGAAGGCGATCAAGCTCGACAAGGGTTCCGCACGTCCTCACACCGACAAGGTCGGCAAGATCACGCGCGCCCAGCTCGAAGAGATCGCAAAGACCAAGATGAAGGACCTGACCGCGGCCGACATGGACGCAGCAGTTCGCACCATCGCCGGTACCGCCCGCTCGATGGGCGTGAATGTGGAGGGCGTGTAAATGTCCAAGATCACCAAGAAGCAAAAGTCGCTCGAAGGCAAGGTCGACAGCAACAAGCTGTACCCGCTGGCTGACGCGATCACCATCGTCAAGGACGCTGCCACCGCCAAGTTCGACGAATCGATCGACGTGGCTGTGCAGCTCGGCATCGATGCGAAGAAGTCGGACCAGGTCGTGCGTGGCGCCGTCGTGCTGCCCAACGGCACCGGCAAGACCAAGCGCGTCGCCGTGTTCGCCCAGGGCGCCAAGGCTGAAGAAGCCAAGGCCGCCGGCGCCGACATCGTCGGCATGGACGACCTGGCTGCCATGGTCAAGGCTGGCGACATGCCTTTCGACGTCGTGATCGCTGCCCCCGATGCCATGCGCGTCGTCGGTACGCTCGGCCAGATCCTCGGCCCGCGCGGCCTGATGCCGAATCCGAAGGTCGGCACCGTGACCCCGGACGTCGCCACGGCAGTGAAGAACGCCAAGGCCGGCCAAGTTCAGTTCCGCGTCGACAAGGCCGGCATCGTGCACGGCACGATCGGCCGTCGCTCGTTCGACAACGACAAGCTGCAAGGCAACCTCGCCGCGCTGATCGACGCTCTGGTCAAGGCCAAGCCCGCGACCAGCAAGGGCGTGTACCTGCGCAAGGTGGCCGTGTCGTCGACCATGGGTCTGGGTGTCCGCGTGGACACGCAAACCATCTCGGCGAGCTAAAGAGATTTGCTCCACCTCGCAAGGGTGGGGCGGATGTGGTGGGTCGCGGCGGCTTCGGTTGCCGCGGGCCATCCAAGACCGCTGGTGTGCAGGGTGCTGCACTTAATCGCCGGACCTCCCTGTCCGGTATCCAGCGCAGATGGCGATCCCGCTGCAAGGAATTTGTTTTTTTGTTCCTGACAGTTGGTCGCTGCATGAAGCGCGATCCGAGGCCCCGGCCGAAGGTCGCATTAAAAGGAGTAGACCTTGAGTCTGAATCGCAGTGAGAAAGAAGCGGTCATCAGTGATGTGACCAGCCTCGCCGCAAAAGCTCAAACGCTCGTGATGGCGGAATACCGTGGCATCACGGTGGCCGACATGACCAAACTGCGCAACGAAGCTCGCAGCAAGGGTGTGAGCCTGAGTGTTCTGAAGAACACCCTGGCCCGCCGTGCTGTCGCTGGTAGCGCGTTTGAGATTGTTGGCGACCAGATGACCGGTCCGCTGATCTACGGCTTCTCCGAAGACGCTGTGGCCGCCGCCAAGGTGGTGGCCGATTTCGCGAAGACCAACGACAAGCTGGTCATTCGCGGCGGCGCCTTCGGTGGCAAGGCCCTGGACGTCGACGGCGTGAAGCAACTGGCCAACATCCCTTCGAAGGAAGTGCTGCTGGCGCAACTGTTGGGCTTGATGCAATCCCCCATCTCTCGTACCGCCCGCGTGCTCGCGGCGCTGGCCGAGAAGCGTGGTGGTGGCGAAGCTGCACCCGCCGATGCACCGGCAGAAGCACAGGCCGCTTGAGCCTGCGTTTGAAATATTCAACCCAATTGTTAGGAAACAAAAATGGCATTCGATAAAGACGCATTTCTGACCGCGCTCGACAGCATGACGGTCCTGGAACTCAACGACCTGGTCAAGGCCATCGAAGAGAAGTTCGGCGTGAGCGCCGCTGCAATGGCCGCTCCCGCAGCTGGCGGCGGCGCTGCCGCTCCGGCCGCTGAAGAGAAGACCGAATTCAACGTCATGCTGATGGATGCTGGCGCGAACAAGGTTTCGGCGATCAAGGCAGTGCGCGAAATCACCGGCCTGGGCCTCAAGGAAGCCAAGGACCTGGTGGAAGCCGCTCCCAAGGCCGTCAAGGAAGGCCTGTCGAAGGCTGACGCTGAAGCCGCCAAGAAGAAGCTGGAAGATGCCGGCGCCAAGGTGGAACTGAAGTAATTCAGACCCCCTAGAGGGCTGGAGGCGCCTGAAAAGGCCCTCCAGCCTTTGCCGCTTTCAGAGCGCACCCGAAAGCCGCCGCATCGACGCGGTTTTCGAGTGTCTTCTGACCCCGACTGCAGAAGACCCCTTGGTTCGGGCGATGTGCAACGCATCGCTGTCCGCCAACGGCTGGTAGTGGCCAGCCGCCAAGCAGTGGTGCCTCGGCACCTCTGACAAGTCGCTGAAGATCTCAAGCTCCGGAGCTCTCATGGCCCAATCGTCCGCGTACAGTTACACCGAACGCAAGCGCATCCGAAAAAGTTTCGGCAATCGCGACAGCGTCGTAGAAATCCCCTACCTGCTGCAGATGCAGAAAGACGCGTACACCGCGTTCCTGCAAGCCGGCATTCCCCCGAAACAACGTACCGTCGAAGGCCTGCAGGCCGCGTTCGACGCCGCCTTCCCGATCGTCTCGCACAACGGTTTTGTCGAGATGAAGTTCCTCGAGTACAACCTCGCGAAACCCGCCTTCGACGTGCGCGAATGCCAGACCCGCGGTCTGACCTTCGCCTCGGCCGTGCGCGCCAAGGTCCAGCTCATCATCTATGACCGCGAGTCGTCGACTTCGCAGTCGAAGGTGGTCAAGGAAGTGAAGGAACAAGAGGTCTACATGGGCGAAGTGCCGCTCATGACGGACAAGGGTTCGTTCATCATCAACGGCACGGAACGCGTGATCGTTTCGCAGCTGCACCGTTCGCCGGGCGTGTTCTTCGAACACGACAAGGGCAAGACGCACAGCTCGGGCAAGCTGCTGTTCTCGGCCCGCGTGATCCCCTACCGCGGTTCGTGGCTCGACTTCGAGTTCGACCCGAAGGACATGCTGTACTTCCGCGTCGACCGTCGCCGCAAGATGCCGGTCACGATCCTGCTGAAGGCCATCGGCCTGAACCCGGAATCGATCCTCGCGAACTTCTTCGTGAACGACAACTTCCGCCTGATGGACAGCGGCGCGCAGATGGAGTTCGTCTCCGAGCGCCTGCGCGGCGAAGTCGCGCGCTTCGACATCACCGACAAGTCGGGCAAGGTCGTGGTCGCCAAGGACAAGCGCGTCACCGCGCGCCACACGCGCGAACTCGAGCAGGGCGGCACCACGCACATCAGCGTGCCGGAAGACTTCCTGATCGGCCGCGTGATCGCCCGCAACATCGTCGATGCCGACTCCGGTGAAATCCTGGCCAAGGCCAACGACGAGCTGACCGAAGCGCTGCTGAAGAAGCTGCGCACGGCCGGCGTGCAGGACGTGCAGGTCATCTACACGAACGAACTGGACCAGGGCGCGTACATCTCGCAAACGCTGCGCATCGACGAAACCGTCGACGAGTTCGCAGCGCGCGTGGCCATCTACCGCATGATGCGCCCCGGCGAGCCGCCGACGGAAGACGCAGTGCAGGCCCTGTTCCAGCGCCTGTTCTACAACCCGGACACGTACGACCTGTCGCGCGTCGGCCGCATGAAGTTCAACGCCAAGGTCGGCCGTGACGAGTCGACCGGCCCGATGGTGCTGACCAACGAAGACATCCTGGCCGTGGTCAAGATCCTCGTCGACCTGCGCAACGGCAACGGCGAAGTCGACGACATCGACCACCTGGGCAACCGCCGCGTGCGTTGCGTCGGCGAACTGGCCGAAAACCAGTACCGCACCGGCCTGGCACGTATCGAGAAGGCCGTGAAGGAGCGTCTGGGTCAAGCGGAACAAGAGCCGCTGATGCCGCACGACCTGATCAACAGCAAGCCGATCTCGGCCGCGCTGAAGGAATTCTTCGGTGCTTCGCAGCTGTCGCAGTTCATGGACCAGACGAACCCGCTGTCCGAAATCACCCACAAGCGCCGCGTGTCGGCCCTTGGCCCGGGCGGTCTGACGCGCGAACGTGCAGGCTTCGAAGTGCGTGACGTGCACGTGACCCATTACGGCCGCGTGTGCCCGATCGAAACGCCCGAAGGCCCGAACATCGGCCTGATCAACTCGCTGGCCCTGTACGCCCGCCTGAACGAATACGGCTTCATCGAGACGCCGTACCGTCGCGTGGTCGACAGCAAGGTCACCAACGAGATCGACTACCTGTCGGCCATCGAGGAAGGCAAGTACGTCATCGCCCAGGCCAACGCGGCCCTGGACAAGGACGGCGTGCTGACCGGCGACCTGGTCTCCGCGCGCGAAGCCGGCGAATCGATCCTGGTCGGTGCCGAACGCATCCAGTACATGGACGTGTCGCCCGCGCAGATCGTGTCGGTGGCCGCCTCGCTCGTGCCGTTCCTGGAGCACGACGACGCGAACCGCGCGCTGATGGGCGCCAACATGCAGCGTCAGGCCGTGCCCGTGCTGCGCCCCGAAAAGCCGATGGTCGGTACCGGTATCGAACGCGTCTCCGCGGTCGACTCGGGCACCGTGGTCACGGCCACCCGTGGCGGTATCGTCGACTACGTCGATGCGACCCGTGTCGTGGTGCGCGTGAACGACGCCGAAGCGGCTGCCGGTGAAGTCGGTGTGGACATCTACAACCTGATCAAGTATCAGCGTTCGAACCAGAACACCAACATCCACCAGCGTCCCATCGTCAAGCGCGGCGACAAGATCGCCAAGGGCGACGTGGTGGCCGACGGCGCATCGACCGACCTCGGCGAACTGGCTCTCGGCCAGAACATGCTGATCGCGTTCATGCCCTGGAACGGCTACAACTTCGAAGACTCGATCCTGATCTCGGAACGCGTCGTCGCGGAAGACCGCTACACCTCGATCCACATCGAGGAACTGGTGGTGATGGCTCGCGACACCAAGCTCGGCGCCGAAGAAATCACGCGCGACATCCCGAACCTGGCCGAGCAGCAGCTCAACCGCCTCGACGAATCCGGCATCATCTATGTCGGCGCCGAAGTGCAGCCGGGCGACACGCTGGTGGGCAAGGTCACGCCGAAGGGCGAGACCACGCTGACGCCTGAAGAGAAGCTGCTTCGCGCCATCTTCGGCGAGAAGGCTTCCGACGTGAAGGACACCTCGCTGCGTGTGGACCAGGGCTCGCAAGGCACCGTGATCGACGTGCAGGTGTTCACCCGCGAAGGCATCACGCGCGACAAGCGTGCCCAGCAGATCATCGACGACGAGCTCAAGCGCTTCCGCCTCGACCTGAACGACCAGCTTCGCATCGTCGAAGCCGACGCGTTCGACCGTATCGAGAAGCTGCTGACCGGCAAGGTCGCCAACGGCGGCCCGAACAAGCTGGCCAAGGGCACCAAGCTCGACAAGGCTTACCTGTCGTCGGTCGAGAAGTTCCACTGGTTCGACATCCGCCCGGCGGAAGACGAAGTGGCGACGCAGCTCGAGTCGATCAAGAACTCGCTGGAGCAGACGCGCCACAGCTTCGACCTCGCGTTCGAAGAAAAGCGCAAGAAGCTCACGCAGGGCGACGAGCTGCCCGCGGGCGTGCTCAAGATGGTCAAGGTCTACCTGGCCGTCAAGCGCCGCCTGCAGCCCGGCGACAAGATGGCCGGCCGCCATGGCAACAAGGGTGTGGTGTCGAAGATCGTTCCGGTCGAAGACATGCCCCACATGGCCGACGGCACGCCGTGCGACATCTGCCTGAACCCGCTGGGCGTGCCCTCGCGGATGAACGTGGGCCAGGTGCTCGAAGTGCATCTGGGCTGGGCCGGCAAGGGCGTGGGCCAGCGCATCGGCGACCTGCTGCAGCAGGAGGCCAAGGTGGCCGAGCTGCGCAAGTTCATGGAGCAGCTGTACAACGGCTCGGGCCGTCCGGAAGACCTCAGCCAGCTGAGCGACACCGAACTGCTCGCGATGGCCGCCAACCTGCAAAGCGGCGCCACGTTCGCGACGCCGGTGTTCGACGGCGCCTCGGAAGAGGAAATCCGCGGCATGCTGAAGCTCGCCTACCCGGACGACATCGCCAAGCTCAAGGGCTTGACCGAAACGCGCACGCAGGCGTACCTGTTCGACGGCCGCACCGGCGACCAGTTCGAGCGTCCCGTCACCGTCGGCTACATGCACTTCCTGAAGCTGCACCACCTGGTCGACGACAAGATGCACGCCCGTTCCACCGGCCCGTACTCGCTCGTCACGCAGCAACCGCTGGGCGGCAAGGCGCAGTTCGGCGGCCAGCGTTTCGGGGAAATGGAAGTGTGGGCGCTGGAGGCTTACGGCGCCGCCTACGTCCTGCAGGAAATGCTGACCGTGAAGTCCGACGACGTGCAAGGCCGTACCAAGGTGTACGAGAGCATCGTCAAGGGCGAGCACTCGATCGAAGCCGGCATGCCGGAATCGTTCAACGTGCTGGTCAAGGAAATTCGTTCGCTGGGTCTCGACATCGAGCTCGAGCGTTCTTAATTTGAAAAGGGAAAGAGTCTTATGAAATCGCTACTCGACCTGTTCAAGCAATTCACGCCCGATGAGCATTTCGATGCCATCAAGATCGGCATGGCTTCGCCCGAGAAGATCCGTTCGTGGTCTTTCGGCGAGGTGAAGAAGCCGGAGACGATCAACTACCGCACGTTCAAGCCCGAGCGCGACGGCCTGTTCTGCGCCAAGATCTTCGGCCCCATCAAGGACTACGAGTGCCTGTGCGGCAAATACAAGCGCCTGAAGCACCGCGGCGTGATCTGCGAGAAGTGCGGCGTTGAAGTCACGCAGACCAAGGTGCGTCGCGAGCGCATGGGTCACATCGATCTGGCCGCGCCCTGCGCCCACATCTGGTTCCTGAAGTCGCTGCCGTCGCGCCTGGGCCTCGTGCTCGACATGACGCTGCGCGACATCGAACGCGTGCTGTACTTCGAAGCCTACGTGATCACCGACCCCGGCATGACCCCGCTGAAGAAGTTCGGCATCATGTCCGAGGACGACTACGACGCGAAGCGCAAGGAATACGGCGACGAATTCATCGCCAAGATGGGCGCCGAAGGCATCAAGGACCTGCTCGAAGGCATCGAACTCGACAGCGAGATCGAACGCCTGCGCGGCGACCTGACCGGCTCCGAAGTCAAGGTCAAGAAGAACTCCAAGCGCCTGAAGGTGCTGGAAGCCTTCCGCAAGTCGGGCATCAAGCCCGAGTGGATGGTGCTCGACGTGCTGCCCGTGCTGCCGCCGGACCTGCGTCCGCTGGTGCCGCTGGACGGCGGCCGCTTCGCGACCTCCGACCTGAACGACCTGTACCGCCGCGTCATCAACCGCAACTCGCGCCTGCGCCGCCTGCTGGAGCTGAAGGCTCCGGAAATCATCGCGCGCAACGAAAAGCGGATGCTGCAAGAGGCGGTCGACTCGCTGCTGGACAACGGCCGCCGTGGCAAGGCCATGACGGGCGCCAACAAGCGCGCGCTGAAGTCGCTGGCCGACATGATCAAGGGCAAGAGCGGCCGCTTCCGCCAGAATCTGCTGGGCAAGCGCGTCGACTACTCGGGCCGTTCGGTCATCGTGGTGGGCCCGACGCTCAAGCTGCACCAGTGCGGCCTGCCGAAGCTGATGGCGCTCGAGCTGTTCAAGCCCTTCATCTTCTCGCGCCTGGAAGCCATGGGCATCGCGACGACGATCAAGGCTGCCAAGAAGGAAGTCGAATCGGGCACGCCGGTGGTCTGGGACATCCTGGAAGAGGTCATCAAGGAGCACCCGGTCATGCTGAACCGCGCTCCCACGCTGCACCGACTGGGCATCCAGGCCTTCGAGCCGATCCTGATCGAAGGCAAGGCCATCCAGCTGCACCCGCTCGTCTGCGCGGCATTCAACGCCGACTTCGACGGCGACCAGATGGCCGTCCACGTGCCGCTGTCGGTGGAAGCGCAGATGGAAGCCCGCACGCTGATGCTGGCCTCCAACAACGTGCTGTTCCCGGCTTCGGGCGAACCGTCGATCGTTCCTTCGCAGGACGTGGTGCTGGGTCTGTACTACACGACCCGCGACCGCATCAACGGCAAGGGCGAGGGCCTGATCTTCTCCGACATCGGTGAAGTGCAGCGCGCGCTCGACGCCAACGAAGTCGAACTCACCGCCAAGGTGGCAGTGCGCATCACGGAGTACACCAAGAACAAGGAAACCGGCGAATTCACGCCGTCGACCTCGCTCGTGGACACCACCGTGGGCCGTGCCCTGCTGTCCGAGATCCTGCCGAAGGGCCTGCCGTTCTCGAACATCAACAAGGCGCTGAAGAAGAAGGAAATCTCCAAGCTCATCAACGTCTCGTTCCGCAAGTGCGGCCTGAAAGAGACCGTGGTGTTCGCCGACAAGCTGCTGCAGAACGGCTTCCGCCTGGCGACCAAGGCCGGTATCTCGATCGCCATCGACGACATGCTGGTGCCTGCCGAGAAGCACGGCATCATCGAGCGCTCCGCCAAGGAAGTGAAGGAGATCGAACAGCAGTACGTCTCCGGTCTCGTGACCTCCGGCGAACGCTACAACAAGGTGGTGGACATCTGGGGCAAGGCCGGCGACGAAGTGTCGAAGGTCATGATGGCCAAGCTGTCGAAGCAGAAGGTCATCGACCGCCATGGCAAGGAAGTCGAGCAGGAGTCCTTCAACTCGATCTACATGATGGCCGACTCGGGCGCCCGCGGTTCAGCGGCCCAGATTCGCCAGGTGGCCGGTATGCGTGGCCTGATGGCCAAGCCGGACGGCTCGATCATCGAGACGCCCATTACCGCGAACTTCCGCGAAGGCCTGAACGTGCTGGAGTACTTCATCTCCACCCACGGTGCCCGCAAGGGTCTGGCCGACACGGCACTGAAGACGGCGAACTCGGGTTACCTGACCCGTCGTCTGGTCGACGTGACGCAAGACCTGGTCGTGACCGAGCAGGACTGCGGCACGCACGGCGGCTACCTGATGCGCGCCATCGTCGAAGGCGGTGAAGTGATCGAATCGCTGCGCGACCGTATCCTCGGCCGCACCGCAGCCGACGACGTGCTGCACCCGGAAAACCGCTCGGTGCTGCTGAAGGCCGGCGAGATGTTCGACGAGGACACCATCGAGGCGCTGGAAGCGCAAGGCGTCGACGAGGTCAAGGTCCGCACCGCGCTGACCTGCGAAACCCGCTTCGGCATCTGCGCGACCTGCTACGGCCGCGACCTGGGCCGCGGCGGCCTGATCAACATCGGCGAAGCCGTCGGTGTGATCGCCGCGCAGTCCATCGGTGAACCCGGCACGCAGCTGACGATGCGTACCTTCCACATCGGCGGTGCCGCTTCGCGCGCTGCCATCGCCTCGAGCGTGGAAGCCAAGTCGAACGGCTCGATCGGCTTCAACGCCACGATGCGCTACGTGACCAACAGCAAGGGCGAGCTGGTCGTGATTTCGCGTTCGGGCGAGATCGTCATCCATGACGAGCACGGCCGCGAGCGCGAACGTCACAAGGTGCCGTACGGCGCCACGCTGACGGTCAAGGCGGACCAGCAGATCAAGGCCGGCCACGTGCTCGCCAACTGGGACCCGCTGACCCGCCCGATCATTACCGAGTTCGCCGGCAAGACGCAGTTCGAGAACGTCGAGGAAGGCCTCACGGTTGCGAAGCAGGTGGACGAAGTGACCGGCCTGTCGACCCTGGTGGTCATCGACCCGAAGCGCCGCGGCGCTGCCAAGGTCGTGCGCCCGCAGGTGAAGCTCATCGACGCTTCCGGCGCCGAAGTGAAGATCCCGGGCACCGACCACTCGGTGACGATCGGCTTCCCGATCGGCGCGCTGGTGCAGGTGCGTGACGGCCAGGACGTGGGCCCCGGCGAAGTGCTGGCGCGTATTCCGGTCGAAGGCCAGAAGACCCGCGACATCACCGGCGGTCTGCCGCGCGTTGCCGAGCTGTTCGAAGCCCGCTCGCCGAAGGACAAGGGCATGCTGGCCGAAATGACCGGCACGGTGTCGTTCGGCAAGGAGACCAAGGGCAAGATCCGCCTGCAGATCACCGATCCGGAAGGCACGGTCTGGGAAGACCTCGTGCCGAAGGAAAAGAACATCCTGGTGCACGAAGGCCAGGTGGTGAACAAGGGCGAATCCGTGGTCGACGGCCCGGCGGACCCGCAGGACATCCTGCGCCTGCTGGGTTCCGAAGAACTGGCGCGCTACATCGTGGACGAAGTGCAGGACGTGTACCGCCTGCAGGGTGTGAAGATCAACGACAAGCACATCGAGGTGATCGTTCGCCAGATGCTGCGCCGCGTCGTGGTCGACAACATCGGCGAGACCGGCTACATCTCCGGCGAACAGGTCGAACGCAGCGAAATGCTCAACACCAACGACGCCCTGCGCGCCGAAGGCAAGATCCCCGCGACGTTCACCAACCTGCTGCTGGGTATCACGAAGGCTTCGCTGTCGACCGACTCGTTCATCTCCGCCGCTTCGTTCCAGGAAACGACGCGCGTGCTGACCGAAGCCGCGATCATGGGCAAGCGCGACGAGCTGCGCGGCCTGAAGGAAAACGTCATCGTCGGCCGCCTGATTCCCGCGGGCACCGGCATGGCGTACCACCAGGCACGCAAGGTCAAGGACGCCATGGACGAGGCCGAGCGCCGCGCCATCGCCGAATCGGAAGCGGCCGAGCTGGCCGGCTCCGGCGACAGCGATGCAGCGACCACCACGGTCGACGCCAGCGAAGGCGCCGCGACCGAATAACTGGTTAGCATCACCGGCCATGACCGGTACCCCACGCCCCCCGACCGCCCCGGTTGGGGGGCGTTTTTCTTTGTGCTTTGGCTGATGAGGTTTTGTCGTCGATGAGTCTGTTGCCTGAATCGCTGGCCAGCTGGATCGTGATCGCGGTGCTGCTGTTCTGGTTTGTCGGCGCCTACAACCGGCTGGTGCGCCTGCGCGCCGCCGTGCTGCAGAGTTACGGCACGCTCGATGCGGCACTGCGCAAGCAGCTCGATTTCGTGCAGGCCAGCATCACCGCCGCGCCGCCGGCCGAGGCGCCGGCGAACGAGCTGCTTTCTTCCATCGCGCCGCTGCAGGCATCGACCACGCAACTGGGCATCCTGCTGGGCGCGACGCGGTCGAGGCCGCTCGATGCGGGCGGCATGGCCGCGCTGGCCACTGCGCTGCAGGTGTGGATCGGTGCGTGGCAGCGCCAGCATCCGGATGCGGTGACGATGTTCGAGCCCGACGGCACGCTCGCGCGGCCGGCGCAACAACAACAGCAACCGTCGCTCCAGGGGGCGCCCGACCCCATCGCCTGGCCCGAGCCTTCGGCGGCGGCGGAGATCGCGCGCAACCAGTTCAATCTTGCGGTGAAACAGTACAACGCCGCGATCGCCCAGTTCCCCGCGGTGCTGGTGGCATGGGCCGTGCGTCTGCGTCCGGCCGCGCCGCTGCTCTGACGCGGTCGTTTTTTTCTTTCCATTGCACGGCGCCCGGCTTTTCGCGGGCCCGTTACCATCGCCCCCAACTTGGCTGAACTACCTTCCGATCTCCCCAGCAGCGGTGCTCCGCCGTCGCTGCAACCGCCGCTCTGGCGCCAGCTGCAATTGACCGCGGTGGCGCTGGCGTCGATTCGCGCCGGCACCTCGGGTTCCGTCGCCTTCGAAGCCGTCGAGCCCGCGCTGCGCCCCGGGGTGCAGGCGCTCGGTTTCCAGGTGCTGCGCTGGCTCGGCCGCGCCGAAGCGCTGCGCCGCCATCTGGCCAAGCGCACGCCGCCGCCGCTGCCCGACGCGCTGCTGTGCACCGCCCTGGCGCTGGCATGGGACAGCGAGCGCGCGCCCTACGAGCCGTTCACGCTGGTCGACCAAGCCGTCGAGGCCGCCAAGCGCAACCCGGCCACACGGGCGCAGGCCAGCTTCATCAACGCCTGCCTGCGGCGCTTCCTGCGCGAGCGCGACGAACTCGTGGCCGTGACCGACTCCGAGCCGGTCGCGCAGTGGAACCATCCGCGCTGGTGGATCGAGCGGCTCAAGCGCGACCATCCCCGCGAGTGGCAGCGCGTGCTCGCCGCCGACAACGCGCAGGCGCCGATGACCTTGCGCGTCAATGCCCGCAAATCGACGGCTGCCTCCTATCTGGTGGAACTCGAGGCCGCCGGCCTTTCCGCCATCCGCGTGGGCCCCAGCGGCCTTCAGCTGGCGCGTGCCCGGCCGGTGCAGCAGCTGCCCGGCTTCGCCGAAGGCGCCTGTTCGGTGCAGGACGCGGCCGCGCAAATGGCCGCGCCCCTGCTGCTCGACGGCCTGCTGCCGGCCACGCCCGGCGGCGCGCCGCTGCGCGTGCTCGACGCCTGCGCCGCGCCCGGCGGCAAGACCGCTCACCTGCTCGAGCTGGCCGGCCCGGACGCCATCGACGTGACCGCGCTCGAAGTCGACGCCGTGCGCAGCCGCCGCATCGACGAGACCCTGTCGCGCATCGGCCTGAAGGCCCGCGTGCTGGTGGCCGATGCCGCCCGCCCCGCCGACTGGTGGGACCGCAAGCCGTTCGATGCGATCCTGCTCGACGCGCCATGCACCGCATCGGGCATCGTGCGCCGCCATCCCGACGTCCGCTGGCTGCGCCGCGAGAGCGATACCGCCCAGCTCGCCGTCCAGCAGGCCGCGCTGCTGGCCGCGCTCTGGCCGCTCGTGCGGCCCGGCGGGCGGCTTCTTTACTGCACCTGTTCCGTCTTCCGGGAAGAGGGTTCGCAACAAATTGATGCGTTTCTTGTACACAACACCGACGCACGATTGCTGCCATCGCCTGGCCATTTGCTGCCCCAAAGCGGGTCGAATGCCCGTGGCGTCCCGGACAATCCCTCTGGTGATCACGACGGCTTCTTCTACGCCCTGCTTGAAAAGCGCCCGCATTGAGTCGCGGCGCGTGCCGCTCCTGCTGGCCGTGCTGCTGTGGGCCTGGGCGATGTGGATGGCGTGGCTGCCGGCTCCGGCGGCCGCGCAGGGGCGTCCCACCACGTCCATCAGCCAGATGCGGCTGGAACAGGCCGACGACAGCGTCTACCTGAGCGCGGTCGTGCAGTTCGAGCTGCCCTCGCTGGTCGAGGAGGTGCTCGACAAGGGCATCGCCATCTATTTCGTGGCTGAGGCCGAGATTTTCCAGGAGCGCTGGTACTGGACCGACCGCAAGGTCGCGCAGGTCCAGCGCCACATGCGGCTGGCCTACCAGCCGCTCACACGGCGCTGGCGGCTCAATGTGTCGCCGGTGCCCATCACCGGCGCTGCCGGCCTCGGCATTTCGCTGAACCAGAACTTCGACACCCTGAGCGACGCGCTCGACGCCATCAAGCGCGTCGGGCGGCTGCGGCTGGGCGACGCGGCCGAGATCGGCGACGACCCGCTGCACCAGGTGACCTTCCGCTTCCGCCTCGACACCTCGCAGCTGCCGCGCCCGTTCCAGATCGGCGTGGTCGGGCAGGCCGACTGGAACATTGCCGTCGAGCGCACCGCGCGGCTCGCGGTGGAGAAGGAAAAGTGAGCACCTCCCCGCGCAGCGGCGCAGCGGCCACGCCCGCCGCGAGCCGCGCGCGTGCGATGCGCTGGGCCATCGGCGTGGGAGCCGCGCTGGTCACGGCCATCGGCCTGGTGCTGATGTTCCTGCTCGCGCAGGCCACCAACAACCGCGCGCTGTACGAGCGCTACTACGTGCGCCTGTTCGGCATCAACGTGGTGGTGGCGGTGCTGCTGGTGCTGGTGATCGGCTGGGTCGCGTTCCGGCTGCTGCGGCGGCTGCGGCAGGGCAAGTTCGGCAGCCGGCTGCTCATCAAGCTGGCGGCCATCTTCGCGCTGGTGGGTGTGGTGCCGGGGGCGCTGGTCTACGTGGTGTCCTACCAGTTCGTCGCGCGTTCGATCGAAAGCTGGTTCGACGTCAAGGTGGAAGGGGCGCTCGATGCCGGCCTGAACCTCGGCCGCGCCACGCTCGACTCGCTGTCCGACGACCTCGCCGCCAAGGCGCGCAGCGCCAGCGGGCAGCTCGCGCAGGTGCCCGACGCCAGCGCGGGCCTGGTGCTGGAGCGCATCCGCGACCAGCTCGAGGCGACGGATGTGATTCTCTGGACCGGTTCGGGCCAATTGGTGGCCAGCGCCGGCTCGTCGCGTTTCCAGCTCAACCCCGAACGGCCGACCGCGCAGCAGTTCCGCCAGGTGCGGCCCGAACGCGCGGTCGCGCACATCGAAGGCCTGGACGAAACCGCCATGCCCGGCGCCACGCCGCCGGTCGCGAGCGTGCGTGCGCTCGCCATGGTGCAGCGCCCCGGTTTCGACTTCGACACCGCGCCGCGCTATCTGCAGGTCACGCGTCCGTTGCCGCCGGCCGTGGTGGCCAATGCGCTGGCGGTGCAGGAGGCCAACCGCGAATACCAGGAGCGGGCGCTCGCGCGCGAAGGCTTGCGCCGCATGTACATCGGCACGCTGACGCTGAGCCTGTTCCTTGCGGTGTTCGGTGCGGTGCTGCTGGCCGTGCTGTTCGGCAACCAGCTCGCGCGCCCGCTGCTGGTGCTGGCCGATGGCGTGCGCCAGGTGGCCGCCGGCGACCTGCGGCCCACGGCCGTGCTGCAGGGCAAGGACGAACTGGGCGGCCTCACGCGCTCGTTCGCCGTCATGACCCAGCAGCTGGCCGACGCGCGCGGCGCGGTCGAGAAGACCATGGGCCAGCTCGATGCCGCCCGCGCCAATTTGCAGACCATCCTGGACAACCTCACCTCCGGCGTGATCGTGCTCGACGCCAAGGGCACGGTGCTGTCGACCAACCCCGGCGCCACCCGCGTGCTGCGTGCGCCGCTCGCGGCCTACGAGGGCCAGCCGCTGGTCGACGTGCCCGGCCTCGCCGAGTTCGGTGCCAAGGTGCAGCAGCAGTTCGACGATTTCCTGGTCGAGCGCATGCAGCACGGCCTCGACCATTGGCAGCACGCCTTCGAGCTCCACGCCTCGGGGCACGACATGCCGCAGCAGGACGGCGCCATCAACATCGTCGCCCGTGGCGCCGAGCTGCCCGGTGCCGCGCGGCTGCTGGTGTTCGACGACATCTCGGAGATCGTCTCGGCGCAGCGCGCCCAGGCCTGGGGCGAGGTGGCGCGCCGCCTCGCGCACGAAATCAAGAACCCGCTGACGCCGATCCAGCTGTCCGCCGAGCGGCTCGAGATGAAGCTGTCCGGCAAGGTGCAGCCGCCCGAGCAGGCGGTGCTCGTGAAGTCGGTGAAGACCATCGTCGACCAGGTCGATGCGATGAAGCGGCTGGTCAATGAATTCCGCGACTACGCGCGGCTGCCCGCCGCCGACCTCAAGCCGGTCGACCTCAACGCGCTGCTGGCCGACGTGCTCCAGCTCTACAACGCCGAGAGCCTGCCCATCGTGCTGCGCTCCGAACTCGACGAGCGCTGCCCGCCGATCCGCGGCGACGCGCAGCAGATCCGGCAGGTGATTCACAACCTGTTGCAAAACGCGCAGGACGCCGCCGAGGCCGCGGCCAGCGGCACCGGCCGGCGGGGCGAGGTCGTCATCCGCACGCGCCTGGGCGATTCGGGCCAGCGCGTGCGGCTCACCGTGCAGGACAGCGGCCCCGGCTTTGCCGAGAACATTCTCAAGCGGGCCTTCGAACCCTATGTCACGACGAAAACTAAAGGTACCGGTTTGGGCCTTGCCGTCGTGAAGAAGATCGCGGATGAGCACGGTGCGCGCATCGAGCTTTCCAACCGCGTTGTCGACGGGGCTGTAGCAGGGGCACAAGTCTCGCTATCATTCGCGCTGGCAAGCGAGCCGCGGGCAGCGGTCGCTCACACCGAAGATTCGAAATCTTCCGCCGCCTGAGCGCTTACGATTTCCGTCGCCCAGGCGATGGCCGGACCGGCGGACCTTACACACCATTGCAGATACCAGCGCACACAACAAGCAGCACTCATGGCAAACATTCTCGTGGTCGATGACGAGCTGGGCATCCGGGACCTGCTCTTCGAAATTCTCAATGACGAAGGCCACAACGTGGAGCTCGCGGAAAACGCCGCCGAAGCCCGCGCGGCCCGCCAGCGTGCGCGGCCGGACCTCGTCCTGCTCGACATCTGGATGCCGGACACAGACGGCGTCACGCTGCTCAAGGAGTGGTCCACCGCAGGCCTGCTGAGCATGCCCGTCATCATGATGAGCGGCCACGCCACCATCGACACGGCGGTCGACGCCACGCGCATCGGCGCCTTCGCCTTCCTCGAAAAGCCCATCACGCTGCAGAAGCTGCTCAAGGCCGTCGAGCAGGGACTGGCGCGCGAGAGCGCGCGCCGCGCCGCAGCCGGCGTGGTCCCCGTACCGGCGGGCGTGGCGCAGGCCACCGCCATCACCACCACCGGCGACAGCCTGCTGATGGCATCGCTCGCTTCAGTGCCCGTGGCCGACATCGGCCCACAGTCGACCCAGAGCTTCGACCTCGACCGCCCGCTGCGCGATGCGCGCGACGGTTTCGAGAAGGCCTATTTCGAGTTCCACCTCGCGATGGAGAACGGGTCGATGACCCGCGTGGCCGAGAAAACCGGCCTCGAGCGCACCCATCTCTACAGAAAACTCAAACAACTTGGTGTGGATCTGTCGAGAGGGCGCAGAAGCGCTGTATAATTTAAGGCTGCACTCAAATGCAGATGGCCCGGTAGCTCAGTTGGTAGAGCAGCGGATTGAAAATCCGCGTGTCGGTGGTTCGATTCCGCCCCAGGCCACCAATTCAAAGCCCTTGATCCTTCACAGGATCAAGGGCTTTTTCAATTTCCGCCTCCCTGCAGGCTGTGCACAGCGCCGGAATGGCAAATGTCCTGCATCCGCCATCGCCGATGGACGGCGCCGTGGGCATCGCGGGCTTCGACAAACTCGGTCATCACCGAGGAGATGTCCATGTCCCAGATCCGCAAAGGCTCGCCGCACCAGGAAGAGCCCGAAGTCACGCAGGAAGAGTCCGTTCCCACTGACGGCCGTGACGCCGAAGGCGAACGCATGATGAAAGACGTGCGCAACAGCAAGCTCCACGACAAGGGCCTCGCCGAGCACAAGACGCCCGAGAAAAGCGACAAGCCCGCCAAGCCCTGAGCCGCCGGGCCGCCGTCGCCATGAACACCCACTCGGCCGCCATCGCCGATGCCCCTGCGCACGCCGCGGGCAGCACGATCTGGCAACGCTGCAGGCGTTGGGCCTTGCCGCTGTTCGGCATCGCCGTGCTGGGCTTGCTCCTTTCGCACGCGCACAAAATCGACTGGGCTGGCGCGTGGCAGGCGCTACAGCGCTACTCGCCTTTGCTGCTGCTCGCGGTGCTCGGTCTCGCCACGGCGAGCCATGCGCTCTACGGATGCTTCGACCTGATCGGCAAGCGCCATCTGGGGCATCGCCTGCCGTACTGGCGCACATGGGCGATTGCCGTGACGAGCTACGCGTTCAACCTCAACCTCGGCTCGCTGGTCGGCGGCATCGCGATGCGCGCGCGGCTCTATGCGCGTGCCGGTCTAGACGACACCACGGTGGCGCAGATCGTCGGCCTGAGTCTCGCGACCAACTGGCTGGGCTACGGCCTGCTGGCGGGTGGCCTGTTTGCGGCGGGGGCCATCGTGCCGCCCAGCCAGGCGCATATCGGGGCGGGCGCGCTGCGCCTGCTCGGCGTGGTGATGATCCTGCTGGCATTGGCGTATGTCGCGGCCTGCGCATTGGCGCGCGGGCGGGAATGGCGTTTCAGGGGCCGCCGCCTGCAGTTGCCGGCCGCGCGCTTGGCGGTGGTGCAGCTTGCGTTGTCCACCACCAACTGGGCGTTGATGGGCGCCGCCATGTATCTGCTGCTGGGACAGAAGGTGCCTTATGCGACCACGCTGGGCGTGCTGCTCGCCGCGTCCATCGTCGGGGTGCTCACGCCTATTCCCGCCGGCCTCGGCGTGCTGGAGGCGGTGTATCTGGCGCTGCTCTCGGGCAGCGTGAAGCAGGGCGTGCTGATGGGCGCGGTGCTGGCCTACCGCGCGCTCTACTATCTGCTGCCGCTGGCCGGTGGCCTGGCGCTCTACCTGTTCCTCGAGCGCTACGCGTCGAGCCATTCGGCCGAAGAAACCCCAGGGGACGTCACCCCGCCCCTTCAAGCACCAGCTGCGTCTGCGTGACGACGGCGCACAGCTTGCCTTGCGCATTGGTGACGGTGGTCTGCCAGACCATGGTGGTGCGTCCCCGGTGCAGCGCGACGCTGGTGCCGGTGACGATGCTGCCCACCCGCGCGCCGGCGATGAACTTGGTGCTCGAATCGGTCGTGGTCGTGCGCTTGCCTTCCGCCAGGTTGACGATGGTGCCGACGGCGCCCAGCGTGTCGGCGAAGGCCATGTAGGCGCCGCCGTGCAGGATGCCGCCGGCCGTGCACAGGTCGGGCCGCACTTCCATCTCCGCGACCACGCGGTCGGGTTCGAGCGCAGTGAGGCGCACGCCCATGAGGCCGGGGAACAGCGTGTCCAGCAGCTTCTGGAGAGCGGCGATGTCGTGCATGAAGGCTCCTGAAAATGAGGTCCTTGCATGCTAAACAGAGGCCTCGCCGCGTGCAAAGCCCGCGCCGGGGGCACTCACAGCTTGGGCGTCGCGCGCGCCAGCAGGCGGATGTGCTCGAAGTCCAGCCGGTCGAGCGCCTGCCGTACCGCATCCACCAGTGCCTCGTGGCCTGAATCGGCCGCCGATAGCCGGTCGGCCCATTCGTGCAGGTCGGTCCAGCGGCCGTCGCGCGCGAACGCCTCGAGTTCGGCGCGTACCGCGGCGGGCAGCGGCGCGACGGTCGGCACGGGCGCCGGCGGACGGCGCAGCCGCAGGCGCGACGACTGGGGCTGCTGCGGCGGTGCCTGGCTGGCGACCGAACGCGGCTCATCCGGCGCATCCTTCACGATCACCGAGAAGCGCACGCGCGTGCCCAGGTTCGGATGGCTCATGAGCAGCAGGCGCCCGCCCATGCGCTGCACGATGCGCCGCGCGATGACCAGCCCCAGCCCGTTGCCGCTCGCGCTGGGTGCGCCCTGCGCAAAGGCCTGGCGGATGTGCGCCTGCTCGCTCAGGTCGATGCCGCTGCCGCTGTCCCACACCTCGAACTGCAGCCGCCAGGAGTCGGCGCGTGGCCGCGCCCGCACGCGCAGGCCGATCTTGCCGCCTTGCGTGAACTTCGCGGCGTTCGACAGCAGGTTGAGCAGCAGCTGGTGAAAGCGCTTGCTGTCGATCAGCACCGTACGCGGCAGCGCGCCTTGCACCTCGAGGTCGAATGCGTTGTTGCGCCGCTGTGCGAGCGTGTCGGCGTACTGGGCGATGTCGTCGATCAGCGCCTGCAGGCGCACCGGCCGCAGCTCGAAGGAAAACGGCAGCAGCTCGCCCTTCGCATAGTCGAGCAGGTCGTCGATGAGCGAGAGCTGGTAGGTCGCGCTGCGTTCGATGGCTTGCAGCCGCTGCGGCGGCTGCGGCATTTCTTCGCGCAGCCGCCGCACGTGGCCGATGATGGTCGCGAGCGGGGCGCGCAGGTCGTGGCTCACGTAGGCCATGAGCCGCGTCTGTTCGCGAGCCTGGTGCTCGGCCTGCTCGAGCGCGGCGTTCAGCGCATGGGTCTTGAGCGCCACTTCGTCGCGCAGGCGTTGCTGTTCTTCCGCCTGCCAGAGCACCAGCGTGCGCTGCGCGGATTGCCGCTGGCGCGACAGATGGTGCGTCCACGACGACAGTGCGACCAGGCCCACCAGCATGCCGGGGAAGCCCAGTGCATAGGCGTCGAAGCCGGGCAGCATGTGCGTGGGAAGCGAAAGCTCGGTCAGGCGCAGGCACACGCCGATCATGATGATGGTCATCACCGGGAACGCCAGCTTGCCGCCCGGGCCGGCACGCCGCATGTAGACGAAGCTGCTCGCGGTGAGTGCGATCACCAGCAGCAGCACGGTCAGGTTGCCGAGGCGCGCGAAGGGCGCGTACGGCCCCAGCAGCGTGCCGAGCACCGCGACGACCTGGCTCGCGGCCAGCACCGCGATGACGGGCAGCCCCGGCGGGCGCACCGGTCCGCGGCGCGACAGCACGTGCAGGTACAGCAGCAGGCTCAGCACGCTGCAGCCGGCGACCACGCCGGCCGCGCGGTAGCTCCAGTCGATGCTGTCGGGCCACAGCGCGAGCCGTGCATGGCCGCGATAGGTGGCCTCGTACAGCGCCACCAGCGTGAAGCCCAGGCTCTGCGAGGCCATCAGCGGGTTGCGCGAGATGAGCCACAGCGTGAGCGAATACACGGCGAGCACCAGCAGTCCGCCGATCAGCAGGCCGTCGAGCAGCGCATGGCTGCTCTCGGCGTCGCGCCAGCCGTCGGCGGTGTAGAGCTGGGGGGCGAACTTGAGGTTGCTGTGGCTTTGCACGCGCACCAGCAGGCGCGCCTGCTCGCCGGGTTGCAGGTCGAGCGACAGCGTGGGCACGCGGTCCCGTTCGCCGTGCAGCGGCACCGACACCCCGGCTCGCTCGTGCACCCACGCAGCTCCCGCGGCCGCGGTGCCGTTGCCGCGTTGCACGTGAAAGTCGACGTGCTGCAGCCAGGTGGCGTTCAGCACCAGGCGCAGCGGCTGCACCGTGCCGGTGTCGTTCACCACTCCCAGGCGCAGCCAGAAGGCCGAGTTCCTGAAGCCCTGGCGCATCTGCGCATGCGTGCCGGGCTGGAAGCGGGTCGAGGCGTCCGCGTCTTCGCGCGAGAGCATTCCGCCGGGGTCTTCGAGCAGCTCGACTTTTTCGTCGAGCACGAGCGGCAGCGCGGCTGCATCGACGATCCGCAGCGTGGCCGCGTGCACCGGGCCCGCGAGCCAGGAAGCCGCGCACAGCAGCAAGGCGGCGATGATGCCGCGGATCGCCACCGCCACCGCCGCCGCCTCAGGCCGACGGCGCCGGCGCCCGTGTCGGCGTTGGCACAGGCCGAGCCGCTCGTGCGTTGCGATAGGACGAGGGCGTGAGCCCGAAGCGCTCGCGGAACGCGGTCGAGAAATTGGCCGCGCCGGAAAAGCCCACCGCATGCGCCACTTCTTCCATGTTGAGCGCGGAGGCCGCCAGCAGGCGTTTTGCTTCGGCCAGCCGCATCTCGCGAACGTACTCGTACACGGTGCGTCCGGTCTGCTCGCGGAACGCGCGCGTCAGCCGCTTCTCGTGCGTGCCCACGCGCGCGGCAAGCTCGGGCAACGCGGGCACGCTCGCAAGGTTGGACAGCACCAGCCGTTCGGCCGCCTGCGCGATCACGCGGTCGGCGTTGTCCGAGCGCGCGTTCTCCAGCACGCTCTCGGCCTGCGCCATGCAGGCCTGCGCATGGCTGCTGCTGCTGGCCAGCGCCAGGTGCACCGCCACGCGCGCCAGCACTTCGGAGGGTTCGAAGGGCTTGAGGATGTAGTCGACCGCGCCTTCGCGCAGGCCCGCGATCCGCTCGTCCACGGCGCTCGACGAGGTCAGGAAGATCACCGGAATGTGCGCGGTCGCGCTGTCGGCCTTCAGCAGCCTGCAGGTCGTGAAGCCGTCGGTCGTGCCCATGCGCACGTCCAGCAGCACGAGGTCGGGCTGCAGCGCGGTGACGCGGCGGTAGCCCTGCAGCGCATCGAACGCAAGGCTGATCCGGTGGCCCGCGCCGCGCAGCGCGCCCAGCAGCAACTGCAGCTCCTCGATGTTGTCGTCGATGACAAGGATGTGCGCGCGCCGGGGGGGTGTGGTCGACCAGTAGGACATGCCACCGAGCGTATGGGAGCGGGCCTGAAATGCCATGTGACTAAGTTCACGTTACGTTGCATTCGTAAACAAATGTCATCCAAAGCAAACCTTTTGTCCTGAATCCCAAAAGCGGCTCCCGTCCTCCGCTTCGAGACTCCCGCACTTTCCGGAGCACCTCGCCGCATCGAGCGGCGCACCTGTAAATGGTCGGTGCCCGGTCCATCAGAGCCATCACGAGGGACGGGATGTCCAGCACCCCATCGAATCTGCCGGTCGCGTCGGTGCGACGCGACCTGTTCTCCACCTGCGCGCAGGCGCCTTCGGGGCGCTGGCGGCGCACGCTGGCCAAGCTTGCCGTACCGCTGGCGGGGCTGCTGCTCGCCGCGGGCGCGCACGCGGTGCCGCAGATATCGAGCCTGGTCCACGACCCCGACATTCTTCCCGCCGGCGGCACGGTCACCAGCACGGTCACCGTCGCCGACTCCGACAGCCTGCCGATCGGCGCGCCGGGCGCCTCGTTCACCTACACGATTCCCGCCAACGCCATCTACATGGGCACCTCCGCGGTCCCTTCCGGCACCTGCACCGCCGACGTGGCCGTGGGTTCGGCCGGACAGGGCACGCTGACCTGCTCGGGCATCACGCTCGCGGCCAACGAGCGGCTTGACTTCAAGGTGCTGCTGCGCACGCAGACGCAGGGCACGCTGACCGTGACCGCCACGCCCAGCGGCGGCGGCGCCAGCGAGACCAAGGCCATCACCGTCAACCAGGGCGCCGACGTGGCCGTGGCCATCAGTGCGCCCGTCACCGCGCCGAGCGGCTCGACGGTGCCGATCGTCTTCACGGTCACCAACAACGGCCCGGACACCAGCACCGGCTCGACGCTGACCTATCCCATTCCCACGGGCCTGACGGTCTCCAACACCAGCCTGCCGTCCGGCTGCTCGGTCAGCGGGAGCCAGCTGACCTGCAACGTGCCGGCCACGCCGGCAACGGCTGGCAGCAACACGCGCACCTTCAGCATCAACGGCGTGGTCACCGCGGGCGCGGGCTCCACCATCACGCACCAGCCGGCCGTGGCGCCGGCGGGCTCCGTGGGCGACGGCGTTTCCACCAACAACAGCGCCACGGCCAACACAACCGTGACCGCGGGCTACGTGCTGGCGCTCGCCAAGAGCCATGACGGCGGCCAGGTGCTGGTCGGCCAGCGCTTCAACTTCAAGCTGAGCCCCAGCTTCAGCGGCAGCCCGCCCACCGGCGTGACGCTGACCGACACCATTCCCGCCAACTTCGCGATCCAGACGCCGATCAACCCGCCCGCCGGCTGGAGCTGCTCCGTCAGCGGCCAGACGGTGAGCTGCACGCGCAGCAACATCGGCGGCAACAACGGCGCCAGCGTGGCGCTCGGCGACATCCTGGTGCCGGTCATCGCCATGACTGCCGGCACCGGCGTCGTCAACGAAGCCACGGTGAACGCGACGGGCCCCATCGTCAGTTCGGCCACCGGCAGCGTGCCGGTCGACGTGGCGCCTTCTTCCGCCGACTTCCGCGCCGACAAGCGCCGCAGCTGGCCGCAGAACAACGTGCCGCTGGGCCAGGCCTTCGACTACCAGGTCGGCAGCACCAACCTGGGCGGCACGCGCCTGCTGGCGGGAAGCACCATCCAGCTGGTGGACGACGTGCCTGCCGGCGTGCAGATCAACAGCGTCACGCAGCGCGACGGCTACACCTGCACGGTGACCAAGGGCGGCGCCACCGTCGTGCCCACGTCCGCCGTGCCCGTGCCCGGCCCCGCGACGGTGACCTGCACGCGCACGCTCACGGCCGACATCGGCGTGGACCAGTCGAACGGCAGCAGCGCGCGCAACGGCGGCTACATCATCGTCAACGCCACCATCCCGGCGCTGCCGCCGGGCGGCGGCCAGGTCGTCAACACCATGTGCGTGAACGTGGCGCTGCCCGCCGCCGCGCCCACGCTCGGCGCCGACCCCGACGCCAACACCGGCAACGACTGCACGAGCCTGGGCACCGGCGTGAACGACAACGCCACCGCCGCCGACGTGCGGGTGCTCAAGCGCGTGGTGGGCATCGGCGACAGCGCCGGCAACCGCCAGATCGCGGGCCAGGACGTCACGTGGCAGATCGAGGTGGTGAACGACGGGCCCTCCGAGGCGCAGAGCGTCGTCGTCACCGACACCTTCGCGCAGGTGATCGGCGCCGGCAGCGTCTCGCAGACGGCCAACGCCGGCACCTTCAGCGGTACCTGCGCGCTGCCGGCCAACGGCGGCGGCTTCGGCAACGCCTCGCTCTCCGGTTGCACGCTGTCGACCCTGCCGGTCTGCCGCGCCAGCACCGACCCCGCCAGCGCCTTGCCGCTGTGCCCGGTCATCCAGGTCGTCGCCCGGCACTACGGTGACGGCGCATCGGCCACCGACCACGGCTTCCAGATCAACAACACGGCGCGCGCCGTGGCCGCCACGCCGGCCGACCCCAACCTGGCCAACAACGACGGCAGCACCACCGCCTACCTGACCGCGCGCAGCGACGTGGTGGTTACCAAGTCGGCCAGCCCCGGCTCGGTGCCGGTCGGGCAACTGCTCACCTACACGCTCACGGCCCGCAACCAGAGCCTGGCGCAGGGCAGCCTCAGCCGCGCCTACGACGTGCACGTGGTCGACACGCTGCCGGCCGGGCTGATGTTCATCTCGGCCGACGCATCGGGCGGCGGCAGCTGCACCACCAAGCCCAGCACCACGCAACCCACCGGCACCGGCACCACCAACAACCAGCTCGAGTGCGCCTGGACCTCGCTCGACCGCAACGTGCAGCAGACCGTCACGGTGCGCGTGCGTCCGCTGTACGTGCTCAACGGCACTACGGTGACCAACAACGTGCACATCTCCACGGCAACGCCGGAGCTCAGCACGGCCAACAACGATGCATCGGTGCCGGCCACGATCACCGCGCCGGTTTACGACCTGGTGGTCACCAAGCGCGACGACGTCGATCCTGTGAACGTGGGCGACGACGTGGGCTACACCATCACGGTGTCGAACAACAGCGCGTCGACCGCGGAAGACGTGCGCATGATCGACCTGCTGCCGCTGCCCGGCCCCAACGGCGAGGCAGCGCCCACGCTGGTGTCGGTGAGCATCCCGGCGGATGCGCCGGCAGGCACCAGCTTCGCGCTGGCCGGCGGCGCGGCCATCGGCTCGGCCGGCGGACAGGTGGTGTTCACCATTCCGACGCTCGGCGGCGCCGGCGCCACCGCCACCGGCGACATCAATTCGCTGCAGTTCCGCGTGGTGCTGCGCGGCGTGTCGCGCGGTACGTTCCAGAACAACGCCAAGGTCGATTTCTTCGACGCCGCGCGCAACGTCTACGACGCGGTGCAGGGCAACAACACGGTGGCCGAGAACACCACCTTCCGCTTCAAGGCCGACGTGCAGGTGGTCTCGAAGGCGGCCGTGGTCAAGGGCACCGGCACGCCGCTGACTACCGCGTCGTCGGGCCAGCCCTTCGACTGGTTCGTGCAGCTGCGCAACAACGGCCCCGACAGCGCCGAGACCACCAGCTTCACCGACACGCTGCCCGCGGCGCTGGTGCTGGACGGCACGCCCGTGTTCACCGTGACCGGCGGCAGCTTCACGCCCGCGGCGCCCACCTGCACCGGCGCCTCCGGCGGCACGGCGGTGACTTGCGCGATCACGTCGATGCCCGCGAACGGCACCGCCACCGTGCGCATTCCGGTGCGCTTCGCGAGCGGCAATCCGCCGGCCAACGGCACGGACATCGTCAACCGCGCGCACATCGTCACCACCGGCTCGGGCGACACCAACGGCGGCGCCGACCCCAACGCCGGCAACAACTTCAACGAAGGCCGGGTCACGGTGCAGAACAGCGCGCTGTCCGGCCGCGTGTATGAAGACCTGAACGGCAACGGCCAGATCGACGGCGACGAGTCCGGCATCGCCGGCGTCACCATGCGCCTGACCGGCACCGACTACCTGGGCAATGCCGTTTTGCTCACCACCACCACGGACGGCAACGGCAACTGGGGCTTCACCGTGCCCGCCGGCACCTACAACGTGGTCGAGGACCAGCCCGCCGCGTACCTGCCGGGCATCACCCGCGCGGGGAGCGTCACCGGCGCGGGCAGCGCGCAAGGCAGCGTGCCCACCGGCGGCGCGGGCGTCACCAGCGGCCCGAACGGCTCCAACGCCAACCGCATCGACAACATCGTGCTGGGCACGGGCGGCACCTCGTCGGCCAACAACTTCGGCGAAGTGCGCGCGTCCAGCCTGGCCGGCCGCGTCTACCAGGACGCCGACTACAGCAACGCCGCGAGCGCGGGCGACCCCGGCATCGCAGGCGTGACCGTCACGCTCACCGGCACCGACATGTTCGGCAATGCGGTGTCGACGACCACCACCACGGCCACCGGCACCGGCAACTACGCCTTCGCCAATCTCACGCCCGGCAACTACACGCTGACCGAAACCCAGCCCGCGGGCTTCGCCGACGGCAGCGACGCGGCCGGCACGGCCGGCGGCACGCTGGGCAACGACGTGGTGAGCGCCATCGCCTTGCGCTCCAACGTCAACGCCACCGGCTACGACTTCGGCGAACTGCTCAGCCGCATCAGCGTGCGCGTGTTCGTCGATGCCAACAACGACGGCGTGCCGCAGGCAGGCGACACCGGAATCCCGAACGTGGAACTGCGCCTCACGGGCACCGACGCCGCGGGCAACCCGGTGAACATCGTCGCGGTGGCCACCGGCACCGTCGGCGGCTACGAGTTCCGCAACGTGCCGCCTTCGGGCGCCGGCGGCTACACCATCACCGAGACGCAGCCGGCCAACTATGCGCCCGGCAAGGCCAACAACAACGCACTGCCCGGCACGCCGCAGGCCGGCGGCAACGCCATCACCGGCGTGACCGTCTCGGGCACCAACGTGCCGCTGGTGCAGGGCGAGTACTACTTCGGCGAACTGCTGCCGGGCGGCATCTCGGGCCGCGTGTACTACGACCGCAACGGCAACGGCGCGCAGAACGCGCCGGGCGAGCCGGGCATCGCGGGCGTGACCATCACGCTCACGGGAACCGACGTCAACGGCCAGAGCGTCACGCGCACCACCACCACCGACGCCAGCGGCGACTACAGCTTCCCGAACCTCGCGCCCGGCAGCTACACCGTGACCGAGACGCGGCCGCAGGGCTACGAGCCCGGCATCACGCGCGCAGGCAACGTCAGCGGCGCGGGCAGCACGGCGGGCAGCGTGCCCACCGGCGGCAGCGGCGTGAGCAACGGGCCCAACGGCTCGACCGCCAACGTGATCCAGAACATCGTGCTCGGCGCGGTGGGCGCGGGCTCGGCCGGCAACAACTTCTCGGCCGTGAAGCCCGCGAGCCTGGCCGGCTACGTGTATGCCGACGTGGCGCCGTCGAACGGCGTGCGCGACAGCGGCGAGCCCGGCATCGCCGGCACCACGGTGCGCGTCACCGGCACCGACTTCCTGGGCAACGCCGTGGACCGCACGGTGCAGACCGGCGCCGACGGCGGCTACCTGTTCGACAAGCTCGTGCCCGGCACCTACCAGGTCGACGAGACGCAGCCCGCCGGCGTGGCCGACGGCCCCGAGTCGCTCGGCACGGTGAACGGCGCTGCGCGCGGCGTGGCCAACCCGGGCAACGTGAACGACCGTTTCGGCGGCATCGCGCTGGTGTCGGAAGACGTGGGCATCGACTACAACTTCGGCGAGCGCGGCGGCCAGATCGCGGGCTGGGTGTACGTCGACAACAACAACGACGGCGTGCGCCAGGCCGGCGAGCCCGGCATTGCCGGCGTCACGCTGACGCTGACCGGCCGCTCGGCCAGCGGCCTGGCGGTGAACGCCACCGTGGTCACCGACGCCACCGGCCGCTACGTCTTCACCGGCCTGCTGCCGGCCGACGCCGCGGGCTACACCATCCGCGAGACGCAGCCCGTGACCTATGCCGACGGCCTGGACGCCGTGGGCACGCTCGACGGCGTGCCCAGCGGCACTTTGGGCAACGACGTCATCGGCGCCATCGCGTACCGCGGCGGCAACGGCGACAACTACAACTTCGGCGAGCGCGGCGCATCGCTGGCGGGCACCGTCTACAACGACGCCAACCGCAACGGCACGCGCGAGCCGCAGGACCTGCCGATCCCGGGCGTGACCATCACGCTCACCGGCACCGACGCGGCGGGCCAGCCGGTGACGCGCACCGCCGTCACCGATGCCAACGGCCGCTACGAGCTGCCCGGCCTGCCGCTGCCCGGCAGCGGCGGCTACACCGTCACCGAGACGCAGCCCGCCGGCTACGAGGACGGCATCGCCGTGCCCGGCACCCTGGGCGGCACCGCGCAGGGCCCGAACCAGATCCGCGTGAACATCACGGGGCTCGACGCGCGCGGCACCGGCTACGACTTCACCGAGCACAGCAGCCAGCCCGCCTCGCTCACCGGCAACGTGTGGTTCGACCAGAACCACAACCGCAGCCGCGATTCGGGCGAGGGCAACGGCGAAGGCTGGACCGTGGAGCTGCTGCGCTGCGCCGACGGCGGCAACGCCTGCGCCGAGAACGCGGCCACCGTGCTCTACAGCGTGACCACCGCGGCCGACGGCGGCTACCGCTTCGGCGACCTCGTGCCCGGCGAATACCGCGTGCGCTTCCGCTCGCCCGACGGCCGCTACGTGGGCGGCGTGTGGCCGACCGACGCATCGCAGAACGGCGCCGGCGGCCCGTACCCAACGCCCTCGCCGAGCGATCCGCGCTTCACCATCAAGGTGCGCGTGAACCCCGGCGCCAACGTGCAGAAGCAGGACTTGCCGTACGACCCGGGCGGCGTGGTGTACGACAGCGTCAGCGGCACGCCCGTGCCCGGCGCCGTGGTGCGGCTGGTGGGCCCGCCCGGCTTCGATCCGGCGCAGCACCTGTTCGACGGCCGCGACAGCTACACGACCGGCCCGTCGGGCTACTACGACTTCTTCGTGCTGCCGGGCGCACCGGCCGGCGAGTACCGCCTGGTGGTGACGCCGCCGGGCAACTACCTGCCGTCGTCGATCTACCCGGCGGCCGCCGGCGCGCTGGGCACGCAGTCGTGCTCGCCGCCGCCCAACGGCCCGGCGCCCTCGCAGACCAACCCTTGCGTGGTGAGCCCCGGCGCGGCACTGGTGCCGGGCGCGGGCTACTACATGGTGTTCCAGATGCCGGGCGGCGGCGGCCAGCACGTGGTGGCCAACAACATCCCGCTGGACCCGTCTGACGCCACGCTCATCGAGCTGCGCAAGACCACCTCGAAGCTCACCGTGAAGAAGGGCGAGCTGCTGCCGTACCGCATCACGGCGCGCAACACGCGCGGCAACCCCGTGCCGGGCGTGGCCGTGGTCGACACGCTGCCGCCGGGCTTCCGCTACGTGCCGGGCTCGCTGACCGTGCGCAGCCTGCCGGGCGGCGTGGCGCTGCCGGTGGTGCCGCAGCTCAACGGCCGCCAGCTGGTGGTGCCCGGGCAGAACTTCGCGCCCAACGAGACCAAGGAATACCTGATGGTCGCGGGCGTGGGGGTCGGCGTGGGCGAGGGCGAGTTCGTCAACCAGGTCGTCGCCACGCAGGGCGTGGGCGGCCGCACGCTGTCGAACCTGGCCACCGCCACCGTGCGCGTGGTGCCCGACGCGCTGTTCGACTGCACCGACGTGATCGGCAAGGTCTACGACGACAAAAACGCCAACGGCTACCAGGACGACGGCGAGCCCGGCATCGCGAACGTGCGCATCGCCACCGTCAACGGCGTGCTGGTGACCACCGACGCCGAGGGCCGTTACCACATCGCCTGTGCCGCCATTCCGAAGGAGGGCACCGGCAGCAACCTGGTGCTGAAGCTCGACGAGCGCACGCTGCCCTCGGGCTATCGCACCACCAGCGAGAACCCGGCGGCCGAGCGCGCCACGCGCGGCAAGGTGCTGAAGATCAACTTCGGCGCCACCGTGCACCGCGTGGTGCGGCTCGCGCTGCAGGGCGCGGCCTTCGAGGACGGCGGCGCCGCGCTGCGCGCCGGCTTCGTGCCCGAGCTCGACCGCACGGTGAGCGTGCTGGCGGAGAAGACATCGGTGCTGCGGCTGGCCTACCGCGCCACGCCCGGCGAGCCCGCATCGCTCGGCCGCCAGCGCACCGACGCGGTGAAGGCCGCGGTGCTCGCGCGCTGGAAGCAGCTGGGCGAGCAGCGCGCCCGCGCCGACGGCAACGCGCCGCCGCTGTTCAACCTCGACGTCGAGGTCGAACTGGTGCCCGCCGCCACGCCGGAGGGCGGCAAGCCATGAACCGCCCCTTCGCACAGAACCCGAGCCAGCGAGCCGACATGAAAAGAAAGCTACCCAAGCGCATCGCCCTCGCAGGCGCCGTCACCGCCGCCTGCATGGGCATGGGGCTCGCGGCCGCGCAGGAGTCGGCCGTGCGCGGCCGCATGCACGACCAGGCCGCGGCCGACCCGCGCGCCGTGGACATCGACGGCGCGCGCCACCTGCCGCGCAGCAGCGAGCGCGAGCTGCCCAAGGCCACCTTCGTGCTGGGCGACGCGAGCGCGCCGGCAGCTGCCGCGGGCCCGACGCCGCCGCCCGTGCCGGGCGCCGAGCGCAGCGACACCGGAGTGCCGCATTTCGAATCGGGCGCCGACGGGCTCGCGCCGGCCGACCGCGCGCAGCTCGACCGCATCGCCGCGCAGGTGAAAGGGCGCGACGGCCTGCGCTTCGAGATCGTCGGCCACACCGACACTCAGGCGCTGAGCGCGAGGTCGCGCGAACGCTTCGCCGACAACCATGCGCTGGGGCTGGCGCGCGCGCAGCAGGTGGCGCGCTACCTCACGCAGCGCCTGGGCCTGCCCGAAGACGCTGCGGCCGCTTCCTCGCGCGGACCCGACGCGCCCGTGGCCACGCCCGCCACCGACCCCGCCAACTGGGCCGCCAACCGCCGCGTCGAAGTGCGCGTGTACTGGCGCGATGCGCCCGTGGCCGTCGCGCCCGCGCCGGCGGCGGCCGACCTTGGCGTGTGCCGCACCTTCACCGCCTTCGGCACCGACGACGCGCCGCTGCGCCTGAGCGTGGACGGCCAGCTGCTCACGGCCGACGGCAAGGCCGCGGCCGGCGACGGCACCGGCAGCGCCGACCGCCAGCGCTGCGTCGACGTGCAGCTCGAGCGCAACCAGCTGCGCCTGCAGTACGACAACCTTTCCCAGCCGCGCCGCCTGAGCGCCAGCGCCTGGCCCACCACCGTGGTGGCCGGCGACACCGTGCGCTTCGCCGGCTACAGCAACTACCTGCTGTTCACCAGCAAGGCCGAGCTGCGCGTGTTCACCGCCAACGAGGCGATGCAGCGCCGCCTGGTCGCGACCGTGCCGCTGGACGCCGCGTTGCGCGGCGAATGGCAGGTGCCCGAGGGCTTGCTGAACCGCGTCGCCGAAGGAGCGAGCGGCAAGCTGTACTACCGCGTGCGCGTGTACGACCGCCAAGGCCGCTTCGACGAGACCGACGATCTCTCGCTCACGCTGGCCCAGCGCCACAGGCCCGAGACCGGCACGCCGCCCGACCCGGCGCGCGAGCTGCTGCGCGGCTACGGCATGAACAACATCGCCATCGCCAACATTCCGCTGAGCGCCGGCACGGTCACCGCCAGCGGCGCGGCCATCCGCCCCGGCGAGACGGTGCGCGCGCTGGGCTTCGCGGTGCCGGTGGACGAGAGCGGGCGCTTCGTGTTCCAGCAGCTGGTGCCGCGCCGCGTGCAGACCGGCGAGATCGCGGTCACCGACGCGCAGGGCGCCACGCGCGCCTACCGCCGCGACTTCGAGCTGCCCGCGAGCGACTGGTTCTTCGTCGGGCAGGCCGACCTCACGGTGGGCAGCAACAGCGTGAGCGGCCCGGCCGCGATCATGACCAACGACAAGAACCGCTACGGTGGCGGCGGCTGGAGCGAAGGCCGCATCGCCGGCTATGCCAAGGGCCAGCTCAACGACCGCTGGACGCTGACGGCCAGCGTCGACACCGAGGAACGCCCGCTCAAGGAACTGTTCCGCAACCTCGACCGCAAGGACCCGACCTCGCTGTTCCGCCGCTTCGACCCCGAGGACTCGTGGACCACCTTCGGCGACGACTCCACCGCCATCCAGGACGCGCCCACGCAGGGCCGCTTCTACCTGCGCGTGGACGACGGCCGCTCGCAGGCGATGTGGGGCAACTTCAAGCTCAACTTCGGCGACACCGAACTCACCCGCGTGAGCCGCGGCCTCTACGGCTTCCATGGCCGCTACCTGGGCGAGGAGTCGACCTCGTTCGGCGAGGCGCGGCTGAAGATCGACGCCTTCGCGGCCGAGCCCGGCACGCTGGCCGCGCGCGAGGAATTCCGCGGCACCGGCGGCTCGCTCTACTACCTGCGCAACCAGGACATCACGCGCGGCGCCGAGCGCGTGACGCTGGAGATCCGCGACAGGGATTCCGGCTTCGTGCTCAAGCGCACGCAGCTCGTGCCGAGCTCCGACTACGAGATCGACTACCTGCAGGGCCGCGTGCTGCTGTCGGCGCCGCTGCCCAGCCTGTCCGACGACGGCTCGCTGGTGCGTGCCGGAGGCTTCACCGGCATGCCGACCTACCTGGTGGTGGACTACGAATACACGCCGCTCACCACCTCGCTCGACACGCTCGCCGTGGGCGGCCGTGTCTCCTGGTGGGCCAACGACCACGTGGGCGTGGGCGTGACCGCGTCGCGCCAGGACCAGATCGGCGGCGACCAGCGCCTGGCCGGCGCCGACCTCACGCTGCGCAAGACCGAGAACACCTACTTCAAGGGCGAATTCGCGCGCAGCAAGGGCCCGGGCACCGGCCAGCTCGACTCGATGGACGGCGGCTTCAGCTTCACCGGGCGCAACGGCGCGGTCGGCAACACGCTGGGCAACGGACCCACCGGCAGCGCCAGCGCCTGGCGCCTGGAAGGCCGGGCCGACCTGGGCGACTTCGACATCCGCGGCGGCGGGCGTGTGAGCGCCTATGCGCAGTCGCGCGACGCCGGCTTCTCCGCGCCGGGCCAGTACGCGAGCAACGCCACGCGCCAGTTCGGCGTGCAGGCCACCGTGCCCTTCGGAGAGAAGGCCGAGAACGGCGAGCTGCGCCTGAAGGCCGACCGCCGCGACGAGCGCGACGGCTACAACAGCAGCGTGTTCGACGCGCAGTATTCGCTGGCCTTGACGCCCGAGTGGAAGCTGGGCCTCGGCCTGCGCTACGACGAAAAGACCGGCGACGCGCTCATCACCAGCCCTTCGCTGCCGACCACGCAGGCGGTGTCCGGCGAGCGCGCCGATGCCGCCGTGCAGCTCGAATACACCGGCAGCGACCGCTGGAGCGCCTACGGCTTCGCGCAGAAGACGCTGCGGCGCACCGGCACGCGGCTGGAGAACGACCGCCTGGGCTTCGGCGGGCGCTACCGCGTCAACGACAAGCTGGCGCTGCGCGGCGAGCTCTCCACCGGCGACGGCGGCTTCGCGGGCAAGGCCGGCGTCGACTACCAGTACGACGACCGCTCCAACCTCTACATGACCTACGTGTCCGACACCGGCCGCACCGACGAGAACCTCATCGGCCGCGGCGGCACCCTGGTGACGGGCGTGCGCTCGCGCGTGGGCGACGGCCTCACGATGTTCACCGAGCACCGCCAGGCCACCGGCACGCAGCCGGGCCTCACGCATGCCTACGGCGTGCAGTACGCGCCCGACACGCGCTGGACCTTCGGCGTGAACTTCGAGAACGGCTGGGTCGGCGCCGAGACGCTGGGCGCCACGCGGCGCGAGGCCGTCGCCTTCACCACCGGCTATTCGAGCGAGCGCCTGAAGTACAGCGGCGGCCTGGAGTACCGCAAGGACCGCACCACCTCCGAGACCCGCACCAGCTGGCTGCTGAAGAACTCATTCACCTGGAAGGTGGACGACGACTCGCGCTGGCTCGGCAAGTTCAACTGGGCCGACAGCGACAGCAGCACCGGCGTGCTGGCCGCGGCCAAGTACACGGAGGCCATGCTCGGCTACGCGCTGCGCCCCGCGTTCAACGACCGGCTGAACCTGCTGTTCAAGTACACCTTCCTGTACGACCTGTCGTCGCCGGGGCAGGTGGTGTCGAGCGGTGTCGATTCGAGCCTGGGCACGGTGTCGACCACCGCCGTCGACTACCAGCAGCGCAGCCACGTGTTCGCCATCGATGCCACCTGGGATCTCAACGAGCGCTGGACGCTGGGCGGCAAGTACGCCTGGCGGCGCGGCGACCTGCGCGCGAGCCGCGACAGCTCGGCGCCGTGGTTCAAGAGCTCGGCCGAACTCGCGGTGCTGCGCGTCGACTGGAAGCTGGTGCGCAACTGGGACTGGATGGTCGAGTGGCGCTCGCTGCGCGCCAGGGAACTGCAGGACCGCAAGAACGGCTGGGTCACGGCGGCGTACTACCACGTCAACGAGAACCTGAAGGTGGGCGTGGGCTACAACTTCACCGACTACTCGGACAACCTCACCGACATGAGCTACCGCAGCAAGGGCTGGTTCCTGAACGTGCTCGGCAAGTTCTGAGGGCAGTGGCCGAGGGGCCTCAGCGCGCCGTGGCGCGGCGCAGCGCCGCGTGCGCGAGCAGGCGCGTGGAGTCGAGCGTGGGCAGCGCGGAGTTGCCGTCGTTCAGCACCAGCGGCAGCTCGGTGCAGCCGAGCGCGACGGCATCGCAGCCGCGCGCCTTCAGCGCTTCGATCATCTGCTGGAGCACTGCCGTCGATTCGGGGCGGAACACGCCGCACACCAGCTCGTCCATGATGATGCGGCCGACTTCGGCGCGCTCCGCCGCATCGAGCCGCACGGCGGCGAGGCCCGCGTCCGCCAGCGCCTGCGGATAGACCTCGCTGTCGACCAGCCAGCGCGTGCCCAGCACGCCCACGCGGCGAAAGCCGCGCGACGCGGCTTCCGCCGCCGCCACTTCGGCGATGTGCAGCCAGGGCAGCGGCGATTGCGGCAGCACGCGGTGCATCGCCTGGTGGATCGTGTTGTCGGGGCAGATCAGGAAGTCGGCGCCGGCTGCCGCGAGCTTGCGCGCGGAGGACAGCATCAGTTGCGCCACGCCGTCGATGTCGCCGCGGTCGAGGCAGTCGACATAGCTGGCGAGCGAGTGCGTGTGCACCGAGACCTCCGGGTGCGCATGCGGCTGCCCGAGGTAGCGCGCGCCTTCCACGCACAGCGTGCGATAGCACAGCGCCGCGCCTTCGGCCGAGCAGCCGACCACGCCGATGTGCAAAGTGTCTATAGCCATCTTGTCTCCAGTGAAGCAGGAAGAAATACGGGGAAGCAGTGTCGCAGCCGGCCTCAGCCCAGGCGGTCGGAGCGCAGCCGCTGGCGTTCGTCGGTCATCGAGCGCGCCGCCATGTAGACCGAGCCCGCCGCCGCCAGGCCGCCCGCGCCGGTCAGCAGGAACAGCAGCAGGATCTGGTACTTGGCGGCCTCCACCGGGTCCATGCCGGCCAGCAGCTGGCCGGTCATGATGCCGGGCAGGGTGATGACGCCGGCGGCCGACATCTGGTTGATGATCGGGATCATCCCGCGCCGTATCGACGAGCGCGTGAGCTCCGACAGCGCCTCGCGGATGGTCGCGCCCAGCGCCAGTTGCGCCTCGATGCGCGCGCGCCCGGTGGTCACGCCCTCGAAGAAGCTGTCCAGGCCCAGGCTCGCGGAATTGAGCACGCTGCCCAGCACGATGCCCATGAGCGGTATCGCATAGCGCGGGTCGTACCAGGGCTGCGGGCGGATCGCTGTCATGAGCGCCAGCACCACGGTCGCCACGCTCGATATGCCCACGGCCGCCGCGCCGATGCGGAAGTTGCCGCCGCGCGCCAGCCGGTGCGACGGGCGCACCGCCACTTCGCGCGCCGCAGCGAGGATCATCAGCACGACGATGGTGAGGGTGACAGCCGGCGACGCCGCGCTGAACACGAAGCGCAGCACCAGCCCCACCAGCAGCAGTTGCACCACCATGCGCGCCGCCGCCCACAGCACCTGGCGGTGCAGCCGCAGGTGCAGCGCCAGCGAGGCGCCGGCGTTCAGCAGCACCAGCAGCGTGGCCAGCATCAGGTCGGTGGCGTCGAGGTGGATGGTGGCGTTCACGGCATGCGCCTCAACTGGCCGTCCGCCATCTCGAAGCGGCGCTGGCCGATGCGCGCGGCCTGCTCGCGCGAGTGCGTGACCATCAGGATCGTCAGGCCCTGCGCCAGCCGGCGGGCCAGCAGTGCCTCGACGACCAGCGTCGATTCGGTGTCCAGCGACGCGGTGGGCTCGTCGAGCAGCAGCACCGCGGGCTCGCGCGCGAGCGAGCGCAGCAGCGCCAGGCGCTGGCGCTCGCCGGTCGAGAGGCGGGGGATCTCGGTGTCGAGCAGGCCGGGGGAAAGGCCGATCTCTTCCATCCAGGCGCCCAGCCGGGCATGGGTGTCGTCGGGGAAATGCGCGGCCACGGTGGGCGCCCACCATGCGGGCTCCGCAGCCTGGTAGACCACGCGCCGGCGCCATTGGGGGCCGCTCAGTGTCTTGCGTTCGATGCCGTCGAGGGCGACGGTGCCTTCGCCGGGGTCGAGGTCGGCCACCAGCCGCAGGAAAACGCTCTTGCCGGAGCCCGACTTGCCGAGGATGCAGATGCATTCGCCGCGCGCGGCGCTCAGGTCGATGGCGCCTGCGCCGCGCGTGCGCAGGTTCCTGATCTGCAGGAAGGGGAGGTTGGGTTCCATCGTGCGGTCGCCGGAGCCATCCATGGCCGGCGTTTGCCGCCGAGTATGAATGCTCCGGCCGGGACCGGCACGAGGAACAGGCGGGCACCCGTGGGCGCCCTGTGCCGCTTCAGAACGAGAACGATGCGGTCAGCGAAGCCGAGCGGCCCGCGCCCACGGTCGCGTAGTGCGACGCATAGGCCTTGTCGAAGTAGTACTTGTTGGTCAGGTTCTGGACGTTCAGCTGCAGGCTGAGGTTCTTGTTGACCACGTAGCTCACCATCGCGTCGTATTTCACGTAGGAAGGAATCCACTTCGTGTTGTTGACGTTGCCGTACTGCTTGCTCACGTAGGTGGCGCCGCCGCCGATCGTGAGGCCGGGCATCACCGTGTAGGTGGTCCACAGCGTCGCGCTGTCCTTCGGCGTGTTCGGGAACATGTTGCCGTTGAACGGCGAGGCGACGTACGTCGTGCCCGACAGCGTGTAGCCGTTGTCCGTGAGCTTGGCGTTCAGGTGCGTGTAGCCGCCGAACACCTGCCAGTCGCGGGTGATGCTGCCGGCCACGCCGAACTCGATGCCTTCCACCCGCTTCTTGCCGACGTTCTGCGTCGAGCCGTCGGCCGCGACCACGCGGGCGTTCTTCATGTCGGTGCGGAAGATCGCCGAGGTCAGCACCAGGCGGCGGTCCAGCACTTCCCACTTGGTGCCGAGTTCGAGGCTGCGGCTTTCCTGCGGCTTCAGGTTGCGGATGGCCGCGCTGATGCCGTCGGCGCCGTCGCCGCCGTCGGTGCCGGGCGGCGTCGACGAGGTGCCGTAGGACACGTAGATGCTGCCGTTGGGCGCCGGCTTGTAGACCGCGCCGACCTGGTAGTTCAGGAACGAGGCCTTGTTCTCCAGCTCGATGCCCGGGACCATGCGGCCGGCGGGCACGGACACGCTGGTCGAGCCGCTCAGGGCATTGCTGGGCACGGCTGCCGTGGTCGCGATCGGCGCGATGTAGGCCGGCGTGACCGCGCGCGTCTTGTAGTCGTCCCAGCGCAGGCCGAGGTTCAGCGACCACTGCGGGTTGAACTCGATGGTGTCGAAGGCGTAGACCGAACTGGTGGTGGTCTTCACTTCGGTCACCGCCGGCGACCTGGTGATGGCGCCGGTCCACGGGTCGTACGGCGTCGGGCTGAGCGCCGAGGTGCAGTTGAAGTTGCTGCGGATGCCCGAGCCCACGGCGCAGTTCAGGCCGCTCACGCCCGTGCGCGGGTAGGTCTCGAAACCGGTCTTCGCGTCCTGCAGGAACAGGTAGTTGCCCTTGGTGGTGGCTTCCTTGCCCAGCTCGATGCCGGTGGTGAAGCTGTGCTTGATGCCGGCGGTCTCGAACTTGCCGGTCAGGCTGGTCTGGTTGACCAGCGACTCGGAGTCGGACGCGCGGTTGTTGGGCCGGCGCCAGACGTTGCCGTTGACCAGGAAGTTGCCGCGGCTGTCGTCGGGCTGGGACCAGATGTAGTCGTTGGTCGAGGTGCTCGAGCGCGTGACGTTGCGCAGCACCAGGCCGCCGCCGAAGTCGTGCTTCACGTCGACGGTGCCGGCGTCGACCTTGGTGCGCTGGTAGTCGCGGCCCACCAGGCCGTAGTAGGTGCCGCGCGGCACCGCGATGGGCTGGCCGTCGCCGTTGCGGTTCAGGTACACGCCCGAGGTGAACGGGTTGTTGAAGGGGATGCCCGAGTCGGGCAGGTCGTTGGTCTCGTAGTGGTAGTAGCTCAGCGTGACCTGCGTCGGCGAGTTCATGCCGAAGGTCACGCTCGGCGCCACGCCCCAGCGCTTGACGTTGACCGGACCGCGCCCGGCGATGTCCGACTTGAAGTTCATCAGGTTCAGGCGGGCCGCGACGCTGTCGGAGATCTTGCGGTTGATGTCCAGCGTTTCGCGCTGGTAGGAGTCGGTGCCCAGGCCGATGGTGCCGCTGAAGAAGTTCTCGGCCTGCGGCGCCTTGCTGATGATGTTCACCGAGCCGCCGGCCGAGCCGCGGCCGCCGAACGCGGAACTCGGGCCCTTCACGACCTCGACCGACTCCACGTTGAAGATTTCGCGCGTCTGGGCCGCGCCGTCGCGCAAGCCGTCCACGTAGGTGTCGCTCTGCGCATCGAAGCCGCGGATGAAGGGGCGGTCGCCCACCGGGTTGCCGCCTTCGCCGGCGCCGAAGGTGATGCCGGGCGTGGTGCGCAGCGCGTCGACCAGCGTGGTCGCGCCGGTCTGGCGGATCACTTCCTGCGGGATGACGGTGACCGACTTGGGCGTGTCCAGCAGCGGCGCCGTGAACTTGGGCGAGGCCGATTTCTCGACCTTGTAGTCGGTCGAGGCTTCGACGCGGACTTCGTTCAGCGTGCCCTGGGCATGCGCGGACACCGAGCCGATGGCGACCAGTGTGGCGGTGGTGGCCATGCGGCCAGAAAGGTAACGCGCAGGCGAGTGCTTGCGGCTCTTGACGTAGTTCATAGTCCTCTGAGAGTTGTTGTCGGCCGTGTCTCTTGCTTGGCCGCCTGGACGAACGCCTGGCTGGCTGCACGCTGGGCTTTTCACAAAGGAGAAACATGCGTCACGGCTGTGCGAATGGTAATAACTCTCAATAGCAATGGACTGTAATCTTTACCTTTCGTATGCAATAAAACTGGAACTTTGTCGCTAGATTGCTACATAGCAGCGCCGTGCGGTGCGCTGTCGGTTCAGCGCACCAACAGCTTCATCATCCGCGCGAACGTCTTGCCATAGGGCGGCTTGAGCAGCCCCGCGCCGTTGAACGCCGACTGCCGGAAGATCGGCTTCAGCTTGGAGAAGGTCTCGAAGCCGTACTCCCCGTGGTAGGCGCCCATGCCGCTCGCGCCGACGCCGCCGAAGGGCAGGTCGTCCTGCGCGATGTGCAGCAGCGTGTCGTTGATGGACACGCCGCCCGACACGGTCTGGCGCATCACCTGGTCGATGGTCGCGCCGTTCTTCTCGAACAGGTAGAGCGCGAGCGGGCGCGGATGCGCGTTGACGTAGGCGATGGCTTCGTCGATGCCGGCGTAGGGCAGCACCGGCAGCAGCGGGCCGAAGATTTCTTCGCGCATCACGCGCATGCCGTCGTTCACGCCGGTCAGCAGCACCGGCGGAAAGCGGCGCGTGGCGGGGTCGGGTGCGGTGTCGCACAACGGCACGGCCGCGGCGCCTTCCTGCTGCGCGGCGGCCGCCAGCTCCTGCAGCCGCGCGAAGTGGCGCGGGCTCACGATGCTGGTGTAGTCGGTGTTGCTGTTGCCGAGGTCCGGGTACATCGACGCGAACACGCGCCGCGCGCTGTCGGCAAAGCGCTGCTGCTGGCCCTCGGGCACCAGCACGTAGTCGGGCGCGATGCAGGTCTGGCCCGCGTTCAGCGTCTTGCCCACGAGGATGCGTTCCACCGCCTTGTCGAAGTCGGCCCCGGGCCCGATGATCGCCGGCGACTTGCCGCCCAGCTCCAGCGTCACCGGCGTGAGGTTGTCGCTGGCCGCGCGCATCACGTGGTGGCCCACGGCGGTCGAGCCGGTGAAGAGCAGGTGGTCGAAGGGCAGGGCGGAGAACTCACGCGCGGCCTCTGCGTCGCCGTTGACCACGGCGATCTCGTCGGGCGCGAAGGCCTCGGCCACCAGCGCCGCGAACAGTTCGGCGAAGCGCGGCGTGAACTCCGACTGCTTGACCATCACGCGGTTGCCCGCCGCCAGCGCGGCCGTCATGGGTCCCACGGCCAGGTACAGCGGGTAGTTCCACGGCACCACGATGCCGACCACGCCCAGCGGCTGCGGCATGATCTTCGACGACGCGGGCTTGAACCACAGGCCGGTCGAGCGGCGGCGCACCCGCATCCAGTGCCTGCCGTGGCGCAGCGCGTGCGCGATGCCCTCGAGCGCCGGGAACACCTCGGCCAGCTCGGTCTCCTGAAACGCACGGTGGTGGAAGTCGGCGCTGATGGCGGCGGCGATCTGTTCGCGGTTGTCCTTCACCAGCGCGCGCAGGCGCTGCAGGCGGTCGGCGCGTTCGGGCCACGGCGGCGTCTGGGCGCGCAGGCTGGCGGCGCGCATGGCGTCGAAGGTCTGTCGCATGTCTTGTCTCATGGATCCTCGCGTGGGTTCTGCCCGTGTGTCGTCGATGCACCGGCCCGCGATCTTGCACCTTGCCGCCGCGCCGGTCACCTTCTCCCGGTCGGCACTGTGCCCGAGATCGCCGGCGAAAGCACCTGCCGCGTCAGCCGGCCTTGCCGGCGCGCGCCGTCTTCCTGCCGCCGGCTTCGGCGCGCGTGGTGCTCGCCGCGGCCGAGGCGCTGGCGCTGTTCGCCTGCTCGACCCACGACAAGGTGTCGACGTACGACATGAAGTGGTTCAGGTACTCCGGCGACAGGTCGCGCATCAGTGTGAGCGCGCGGTGCACCAGGTGGTGCGAGTTGAGCGGCCCCGCGTTCTCCGGCACCTTGGCCAGCGACTGCGTGAGCCGCAGGTCGGCGCTGAGCTTCGACCAGGTGCTGCGGAAGTAGCGCAGCGTCTTCAGTTCCAGCGCGGGCGACTGGCCGGGCGCGGCGTCGGCGGGCACCGCCTGCATGCCGGCGGGGAGGGGCGAATTCTGTGCGGCATGGTCGACCAGTTCCGCGAGGGCGCTGCGTTCGCGCGGCTGCTGCCGTGCATCCTGCGGCCCGTCCGCTGCGGCTGCCGCACGGGCGGCCGCCATGTCCTTGCCGTACGCAGCGAGCAGCGTGGCCACGCGCTCGTCGAGCAGGCGGCGCGCCTCGCCCTCGTGCGTGTCCGCGCGCCGGGCCAGTGCCTCGATGAAGCGGAAGCGCACCGGGTCGAAGCGGTGGTCGCCGCGCGCAATCCACGCCTGGACCGCCGCCACGTTGCCGGCGCTGACTTCCTCTTCGCTATTCACGGCGCTTCGCGTTGGCGGTGCCGGCGGAAGACGGCCGCGGCGTCGGCGCCATCTCCACGCGCCGGTTCTTCGAGCGTCCCTCGGCATCGGCGTTCGACGCCACCGCCTGCTCGGAGCCGAAGGCCGCGGCGAACACCGACGACGACGGCATGCCTTCCTCGATCAGCGCGCGCGTCACCGTGAGCGCGCGCTGGGCCGACAGCTCCCAGTTGTCCGCGAAGCGTCGCGCGTCGCCGCGCATCTGCCGGTCGTCGGTGAAGCCGCTGACCATCAGGATCTCGTCGCGGCTGCCCAGGTAGGCGGCCAGCGGCGCCGACAGGCTCTTGAGCAACTGCCGCCCCTCGGGCTGCAGGTCGGCGGAATTGAAGGCGAACAGCACATTGCCGCTGATGCCGATGCGGCCGTTGTTCAGCGTCACGCGGCCGGCCGCGAGCGGGCCCGCCAGCGCCTGTTCGAGCTGCTCGCGGCGCTGCGCCTCGGCGCGCCGCTGCTGCACTTCGGTTTCCAGTTTGGACGCAAGCTCCATCTGCATGCCCAGCGCACACACCAGGATCAGCACGAAGGCGCCGAGCAGCCCCGACATCAGGTCGCCGAAGACGGCCCACACGGGCACGCCCGGCTCCAGGCCGCTCTCGTCGATGTCCTCGCGCATCACGCCTCGCTGCCCACCGCGGCCTGCCGGCTGGCGAGCTGCTGCAGGTCTTCGACGATCTGCTTCTGCGACATGATGCTCAGGTCGATGACCTCGCGCGCCTGCGCCACGTAGTAGGCCAGCTGTTCGTCGCTGCGCGCGATCGACTTGCCGAGCGCGGCCTCGATGCGCTGCAGCTGCGCGCCCATCTTGTCGTTCGACTGGCTGAACATCTGCACTGCCAGGCCGAAGGCCTCGCCCATGCTCGCCACCTCGGCCGCGCCGCCGGTGATCTGCGCGGCAATGCCGGTCATCTTGCCGGTCTCGGCCTCGACCTGTTCGGTGAAGCGGCCGCCCACGCGCTCCAGCACCTCGGCCGATGCGGCCACCAGCGAGTCGACCGCCGCGCGCTGCTCGGTGGAGGCATGGTTGACCGCGTCGAGCAGCGTGGAAAGCGTCTCGAGGATGCGGCTGCGTTCTTCCAGCATCGCGTTGTCGCGCGCCATGCTGTCCGACAGCTTCTGGCGCAGCTCGGCGACCACTTCGGCCGCCGCGCGCGGGGCCTCGGAGGCGGCCTGCAGCAGCTGGGCGATCTCGGCGACGGTGGCCTTGGCGTGCGCGTCGGTCTGCGACGACATCTCGCGCGCGGTCTGCGCCACCTGTTCGAGCAGCTCGTGCTGCCGGCTCGCGGACTGCGCGCCGGCCTGCTGCCATTCTTCCTTCAGCGAGTCGGCCATCGATGCGAGCGATTGGGTCCAGGCAGAGAGGCGCTGCTCGTCGCGCGAGGAAATCTGCGAGATGGCATCGAGCAGTTGCTGCTGCTGGCCGGTGGTGTGGGCGCCTGCCTGCTGCCATTCTTCCTTGAGCGCTGCGGCCATCGATGCGAGCGATTGGGTCCAGGCAGAGAGGCGCTGTTCGTCGCGCGACGAAATCTGAGCGATCGAATCGAGCAGCAGCTGCTGCTGGCCGGTCGCATGCACGCCGGCCTGCTGCCACTCTTGCCTGAGCGCCGCCGCCATCGCAGCCAGCGACTGCGTCCACGCAGCGAGCTTCTGCTCGTCGCGCGACGACACCTGCGAGATCGTGTCGAGCAGGTGCTGCTGCTGGCCCGCGGCATACGTGCCGGCCTGTTGCCATTCTTCCTTCAGGGCTGCCGCCATCGCCGCCAGCGATTGCGTCCACACGGCCAGCCGTTGTTCGTCGCGCGCCGCGATGTCGGTCTGCAGTTCGGCATGCGCCTGGCCCACGGTGCGCAGCAGCGAGGCCGAGTGCTGTTCGAAGGCGGCGGCGGCGGCGGTCAGCGCCTGCTGCGAATCGGCCGAGAGCTTCTCGCTCACGCGCTGGTGCTCGGCGAGCGCGCCGCTCCAGGTGTGCGAGACGCTGCCCACGGTGCGTTCGAGCTGCGCGGCAACGTTGTCGACCAGCGCGGCCGAGCGCTGCGCGAAGGTTTCGGCAAAGCGGTCGTGCGAGCCGCGCACTTCGCCGGAGAGGGCTTCGCTCGTCTGCCGGTGTTCGGCCAGCGCGGCCTGCCAGGTGTCGGCCACGCCGGCCGTGGTGGCCGCGAAGCGGCTCGACAAGCCTTCGAGCTGCTGCTGCACGGTCTGCGAGAGCGTGCCGTGCAGGGCGGCGGTCTCGCGCGCGATGGCCGCCATGGTGGCCTCGACCACCGGCTGGATCGCCGCGCCGGCGATGCGCGCGCTCTCGGTCAGGCTCTGGCGCAGCGACTGGTCGACGGAAGTGGCAAGCCCGGCATACACCGCTTCGGCCTTGCCGTGGAAGCTGTCCTGGCTGCTGATGAGGCGGTCGTTCTGCGCCTGGCTCTGCTGCGCCAGCGCGGCCATCATCGCCTGCAGCTGGCCGACCAGCTCGGGCATGGCCAGCGCCTGCTGCTGCAGCAGCTTGAACGATTCCTCGCGCTGGTGGACCTGCGAGAACACGCGCAGCGTGGTCGCGATCTTGCTATCGAGCAGTTGCCCGGCCTGCAGCCGCTCGCGCCGGCACAGCGCCGACATCAGGCCCAGCATCGCCGAGGCGGCCACGCCCGCCACCGAAGTGCCGAAGGCCAGCCCCAGGCCCTTCACCGGTGCCGAGAGCGACGAGCGCACGGCCTGCAGGTCGGTCGCGCTGTCGAGCGCAAGGCCGGTGCCGTTGAGCGTGACCACCATGCCCAGGAAGGTGCCGAGCATGCCCAGCAGCACCAGGAAGCCGGCCAGGTAGGGCGTGAGGGCGGGGCCGGGCAGGCCGACGCGCTCGCCCTCGATGCGCAGGCGCACCGCGTTCTGCAGCGAGGCTGGCAGGCGGGAGAGCCAGGCGCCGAGGCTGGCGGGCGCTTCGGACAGTTCGGCCACGGCGCGCGACAGGGTGTCGGTGGCCTGCTGGAAACGGCGCAGTTCGAGCGCGCCCATCAGGTAGAAGGCGGCGACGAGCGCGGTGACGGCCAGCGCCAGCGGGTTCGCGCCGACGTAGCCGACGGCGACCCAGCCCACGACGGCCAAGCCCGCTGCGAACACAGCGTGAGGAAGAAATCTGGTCATGTCAGCCTGGTTGCTTCATGCGAAGGGCTTCGAGCAGCCCTTCGACCGGTTGAAATCGAAAGTCCAGTTCGGCGAGCAGCACGTCCTGGAGGTCTTTGTGGAACACGTCCTGCCACGCGGCACCGGCAGATGGGGCCGGCGTCGTCTGATCGGCTGCCGGTTCGGCGGCCTGCTCGGCGGCCTGCTCGGCCTGGGCCTCCAGCGCCGCCTGCCGCAGGCGCCTGAAGCGCCTCTCCAGCAGCGCGGGCACGCCCGAGAGCAGGCTGCGTTCCTGCACGGCCAGCACCTGCTCCATCACGACGTCGACCGCCGCCAGTTTGGCCATGGCCTGCGAACGGCCCGCCAGCGTGGTCCGCAGGCGGCTGCGCAGCGGGCCGATGCCGGCTTCCATCGCCTGTTGCCGGGCCAGGTAGCGCTGGCGCAGCGGAGCGAAGTCGGTGGCGTCCGCGGGGGCGGCGCCGTCGGAGGCGATGGCCTTGGTCAGCGCGGCGCGCACGCGGGCGCACTCGGCTTCCTCGGCGCTCGAGGAGGCTTTTTTTGCACTGGAGAGAGAACTCGCCGGGCCGGCGTTCAACGCCGCGGACAGCGAGATGTCGTCGGTCCAGCCGAACCACTGGCTCAGCCGCTCCGCGGTCGTCTGCCGGGGTTGCCCGACGTCGCTGTCGGTCAGCCTGGAAAGCAAGCGCACGAGCGGCGAACCGGTGAAACCTGTGCGCCGTGACGCTTGCACCATTACCGTCAAATCGAAAAACCTAGCAGTCTACACCGCGCCCCTCCGGGCCCCTGCAGGAGCGGCCCGGCCGCAGAGTGGCCGCCAGCTTCAGCCGAGCGCGGCGGGTGCCGGGGGCTCGACGGGCAGCGCGCGCTTGTGTGCGCTCTTGCGGTGCGTCGACAGGATGATTGCGCGCGCCTCGGCCGACACCGGCTTGCCTTCGAGGAAATCGTCGATCTGCTCGTAGGTCACGCCGAAGGCGTCTTCGTCGGGCTTTCCCGGCACCAGCGACTCGAGGTCGGCCGTGGGCACCTTGTAGACCAGCGAATCGGGCGCGCCCAGCAGCTGCGCCACCGCGCGCACGCGGCGCTTGTTCAGGCCGGTGAGCGGCGTGATGTCGGCCGCGCCGTCGCCGAACTTGGTGAAGAAGCCCATCAGCGCCTCGGCCGCGTGATCGGTGCCGATGACGATGCCGTCGTGCGCGCCGGCCACCGCGAACTGCGCCACCATGCGCTCGCGCGCCTTGATGTTGCCGAGCACGAAGTCTTCGTGCGCCGCGTCGCGGAAGCTCAGGTCGCCGGCCTTCAGCGCGGCGAGCATGCCGTCGGCCGCGGGGCGGATGTCGACGGTGATGGTGCGGTCGGGCCTGATGACGGCGAGAGAAGCCTGCGCCTCGGCTTCGTCCTTCTGTACGCCGTAGGGCAGGCGCATGGCGATGAAGGTGGCGTCATGGCCGGTGGCGCGCAGCTTCTCGACCGCGCGCTGCGCCAGGCAGCCGGCGGTCAGCGAATCGACGCCGCCGCTGATGCCCAGCACCAGCGTCTTCAGGCCGGTCTGCTTCAGGTAGCTTGCGAGAAAGTCGACGCGGCGCTCCAGCTCGCGGGCGGCATCGAAGACGGGCGCGACATGCAGCGCCGCGATGATCTCGCGCTGCGTGTCGTCGACGGGGGTGAGGTCTGCGCTCATTGGTTTTGTCTGCGTAAGAAAGAGGTCAGAAATCCACGAGGCTGAGGCCGATGCTGAGCACCGTGCGCTTGCGGTTGTAGTCCACCAGCGTGTCGCCGTAGCCCGAGAACAGCTGCGTGTGGAAGCGCAGGTTGCTCTTGGTCGGATCGCCGATGGCCTTGAGCCACTCGAGGCGGATCGAGCCGCGGCCGCTGTCGCGCAGGTTGTTGCGCACGGTCACGGCCAGCTGGTTGTCGCGGTCGAGGTTCCAGCGGCCTGTGACTTCGGCACGGCCGATGTAGTCGGCGATGTCGGGGTTGTCGTCCTTGGCGGCGCTCTCGGAAATGCGCTTCCAGATGCGGCCGGTGATGGTGAAGCGGTCGTCCAGTTCGGCGCCGCCCATCAGGTAGACGCGGTTCCAGCTGCGCGACAGCGGCAGGCTCTGGCCGTTCGACTGGTGCACGATGCCCAGGCCCGAATAGCGCCAGCGCCATCCGCCGGGCAGCTTGAAGTCGGTCGGGTAGACATACATCAGCTCGGGTTCGTGGTCGGTGGTGCGGAACGGCCGCGAGATGGCGCCGTTGAACAGCTGCCAGGTCGACTGCTGGGTGTAGGCGAACCACAGCGAGTCTTTCCTCACCGGGTCGCCCTGCGTGAGCAGGCCCTGGGCGAGCTTGGTGCGCACCGACAGGCCGATGCGCATCTCGTTGGCCTGGTAGGCGACGGGCTGGCCGGTGTGGTCGGGCGACGGCGAGGTGGGCGTCTGCGGCTTGTTGGTGGCGGCCGAGACCGACACGGTGAGCGGCCGGTAGCCGCGAAAGCCGAAGGTGCCGCAGTCGGTGGCGTTCTCCAGCTCCCAGAAGCGCGACAGCGCCGAGTACTGGCGGTCGCGGCAGCCTTCGGTGGTGGCGACCGAGACCACGCGCGTGGCCGGGATCGTGCCGTCCACCGGCGGCTGCGTGCTCGCGAGCACCGGCGGCGCCACGGGCACCGACACCGAGGGCAGCGTCTGCTGCTGCGCCCAGCGGTCGAAGCAGGCCAGCCGCGCCTCGTTGTTGGCGCCCAGCGCGGTGCACTGCTGCCAGGTGAGCTGCGAATCGGCCAGCGGGCTCGCGGGCTTGTCGACGGCCTGCGCCTGCGCGCCGGCGGCGCCGCCCAGGCAGGCGGCCAGGGCGGCCAGCTCGCGCAGCCGGATGTGGGGTCGTTTCGTCGTCATGGCTTTTTTTCCTCTGGGGCGGCGGTCTTGCTGAGCACGAACGGGTGGGTGCTTTCATCCGTGGCGTCGCGCCACGTTCCTCTGAATTCGCGGCCGCAGGAGCCCTTCTGCAGCTTGCCGGACCAGACGCCGCTGATGGCGCGGCCGTCCTGCGACTCGTCGATGGAAAGCGCGCCCTCGTCGTCCACGTCGCCGGCCAGCTGCGCGATGCGCGCCTTGCCGGGACTGGCGCCGTTGCGCGTGATGGTGCCGCGCACGCCGTCGTAGTCGGGGTGCTTGCCCAGCTGCACCACGGCCGCCTCGGGCAGGCCGTCGAAGCGTGCTTCCCAGCGTCCGTAGAGCGACTGCAGCGGCAGGTCGCGCGCGTCGGTGGGGCAGTCGGGGTTGCCGCGCCCGGTGGCGCAGCCCGACAGCGCGAGCACGGCACCGGCCAGCAGCGCGGCCGGCATCGCGGTCTTGAGTTTCGTCGTCTTCATGATGATGCGGCGGCGGCCGCCTTGGCCGCGCTGTCCTGTGCCTTGCGCGCGAACTCGGCGCGCAGCGCCTTGAGTTTCTCGCGCGGGTCTTCCCGGGTGGTGGCCTTGTCCAGGCCCATCTCGGCGATGAAGCGGCTGGGCACGCAGGGCACCATCTCGCGGCCCTGCTTGCGCTTCTTGGTCCAGCTCACCGCCAGGCTTCGCTGCGCGCGCGTGATGCCCACGTACATCAGGCGGCGCTCTTCCTGCAACCTCTGCAGCGTGTCTTCGCTGACCTTCTGCTGGCGGCCGTTGTCGTCGTCGAGCTTGAAGGGCAGGAGGCCCTCGCTCACGCCGATCAGCATCACGTGCGGCCATTCGAGGCCCTTGGAGGCGTGCAGCGTCGAGAGCGTGACCACGTCCTGGTCCTGCTGGCGCTCGCTGATGGTGGACAGCAGCGAGATGGTCTGCGCCACCTCGAGCAGGCTCTTGCGTTCGGTCTCGATGGTGTTGTCGGCGCCCGAGGTGTCGTCGATGGTGCCGCCGGCGCGCTGCGACATCCAGTCGACGAACTCCAGCACGTTGGTCCAGCGCGAGGCCGCGGCCGACTCGCTGTCCTCGCCGTCGTAGAGGTGCTTCTCGTAGTCGATTTCCTTCAGCCAGTCGAGCATGAAGGTGCGCGAGTCTTCCGCGCCCATGGTGCGGCGCGCGCGGTATTCCAGGTCGTTGATGTAGCGGCCGAACTCGTGGATGCCTTCCAGCGTGCGCTTGGGCATCACGCTGGGCAGCGACGGGCTGAACAGCGCCTCGAACAGGCTCAGCTTGTACTGGCTGGCGAAGGTGCCCAGGCTCGCCAGCGTGGTGTGGCCGATGCCGCGCTTGGGCGTGGTGATGGCGCGCAGGAACGCCGGGTCGTCGTCGTTGTTGACCCACAGGCGGAACCAGCCGCACAGGTCCTTGATCTCGGCGCGGTCGAAGAAGCTCTGGCCGCCCGACACCTTGTACGGGATCTGCGCCTTGCGCAGCGCCTGCTCGAACACGCGCGCCTGGTGGTTGGCGCGGTACAGGATGGCGAAGTCGCGGTATTCCTTGTACTGCTTGCCCTGCGTGGTGGCGTCGCCCGCGCGCAGGCTGACGATGCGCGCCACGGCGCGCTCGGCCTCGTGCTGCTCGCTGTCGGCGTCGACGATGCGCACCGGCTCGCCTTCGCCGAGTTCGGAGAACAGCGTCTTGGGAAACAGCTTGGGGTTGGGGCCGATCACGTTGTTGGCCGCGCGCAGGATGGCGCTGGTGGAGCGGTAGTTCTGCTCCAGCTTGATGACCTTGAGCGTGGGGTAGTCGACCGGCAGCTTGCGCAGGTTGTCCAGCGTGGCGCCGCGCCAGCCGTAGATCGACTGGTCGTCGTCGCCCACCGCGGTGAAGTGGCCGCGCTCGCCGGCCAGGGCCTTGAGCACTTCGTACTGGGTGGCGTTGGTGTCCTGGTATTCGTCCACCAGGATGTGGCCGAGCGCGGCCTGCCACTTGGCGCGCACTTCGGGGAATTCGTAGAGCAGCTTCAGCGGCATGCCGATCAGGTCGTCGAAATCGACGCTCTGGTAGGCCTGCAGCCGCTCTTCGTAGCGGGCCATGATGCGCGCGGTGATGCGCTCGTTGTCGTCCACCGCGGCGGCCTCCGCCTGCGCGGCGTTCAGGCCCATGTTCTTCCACTTGCTGATGGTCCACTGCCAGATGCGCGCGGTGGCGATGTCGGTGGTGCCGCCGGCGTCCTTCAGGATCTTGGTGACGTCGTCGGAGTCGAGGATGCTGAAGGCCTTCTTCAGGCCCAGCACCGCGCCGTCCTCGCGCATCATGCGCACGCCCAGTGCGTGGAAGGTGCAGACCACGACCTTGCGCGCGTCCTTGCCGATCAGGTCCTTGGCGCGCTCGCGCATTTCCGCGGCGGCCTTGTTGGTGAAGGTGATGGCCGCGATCCGCTGGGGCTCGAGCCCCGACTGGATCAGGCGTCCGATCTTGTGAGTGATCACCCGCGTCTTGCCCGAGCCCGCGCCGGCGAGCACCAGGCAGGGACCGTACATGTAGTTGACCGCTTCGAGTTGCGCGGGATTGAGTCCGTGAGACATTGGGGAGAGAAAGAGCCGGAAAACGCCCTGGGGAAGGGCATGCGCAAAGCGGGCAATGATACGGGGACGGCCTTTCCCGGGGTTGTAGGCCGGTGCCCCCGACAATCGGCATGTGCTGCCTGTATTTCTTGTTACTTTCCCTTTCTTCGCGTTAATCGCCGCCGGTTACGGCGCCGCGCGCGCCCGCATCCTGCCGCTGGACGCGATACCCGGCCTGAACGCCTTCGTGCTCTATTTCGCGCTGCCCTGCATGCTGCTGCGCTTCGGCGCGGGCACGCCCATCGGGCAATTGCTGGACGGCAGCGTGGCGCTGGTCTGGGGCCTGGGGGCGCTGGCCGTGGTGGCGGGGGTGGTGGCGTTCACGCGCAACGCCCGCGTCGGCTGGAACGACGCCGCATTCGGCGCGCTGGTGGCGGCATTCCCGAACACCGGCTTCATGGGCGTGCCGCTGCTGGTGGCGATCCTCGGGGCGCAGGCTGCGGGGCCGATGATCATCGCGATCGCGTTCGACATGGTCGTCACCTCGTCGCTGTGCATCGGGCTGTCGCGGCTCGACGGGGTGGGGGCGGGCGCGGCGGGCGGCGCCACGCAGGCGGCGCGCAAGGCGCTGCGCGGCATCCTGGTCAACCCGATGCCCTGGTCGATCCTGCTGGGCGTGCTGCTGTCGGCCGCGCGCTGGCAACTGCCGGGGCCGCTGGAGCGCACCGTGGCCATGCTGGCCGATGCCGCGTCGCCGGTGGCGCTGTTCACCATCGGCGCGGTGCTGGCACGCTCGGCGCTGCTGGCGCGCGAGCACGACGCCAGCGCGGCGGTGGCCGAGGCGCTGGGCACCGGCGTGCAGCCCGCGCCCAGGGCGCCGTGGGGCGACGTGCTGCCCGTGGTGGCGGTGAAGCTGCTGGTACACCCGCTGCTGATCTGGGGGCTGGGCCTGGGCGCCATCGCGCTGGGGCTGCCGCTCGCGCCCGCCGCGCTGGTGGTGATGGTGCTGGTGGCATCACTGCCGAGCGCCAGCAATGTGTCGATGCTGGCCGAGCGCTTCGGCGCCGACAACGGCCGCATCGCCCGGATCATCCTGTGGACGACGGTGGTGGCGTTCTTCAGCTTTCCGCTGGCGGTCGGCCTGCTCCACTGAGCCGGCGGGGCGCTAGGGCGTCAGCACGCCGAGCTTGTACGGGTCGGCATCGGGCAGGCGCTCGCATTTGGAGAAGTCGCGGCCCTGCGTGCCGTCGCAGTAGTAGGTGTTGTAGATGCGGCCGAAGAGCGACGGGCTGGCCGTGAAGAGCACGCCGTGCTCGGGCTGCCAGTTGTCCCTGGGCGGCTGCACGCTGGCTTCCACCGGCGCGGCCGGTGCATCGGCAGTGGTCGCCGCCGCCGTGGTCACGACGGCGGCCGTGCCGGGATTGGGGGCGGGTGTGAAGTCGGCCAGTGTCTTGTGGGCTTCGTCGCCGCGCCAGCGCACCGCGAGTTCGGCCGCGGTGGGCCGCGCCGCCACCGGCAGCATGATGCCGTTGACCTGCAGGCCGTAGCCGAAACGGTGCGTCTTGCCCGCCAGAAAGGCATAGGCGCAGGCGGCCATGCACTGGCCCCGCACCTCGGTCTGCACGCCGCTGGCGCGGATGGCGTCGGCAAAGGCGCCGGCCGCTTCGGCGGTGCCGCCGAACGAGTCCTCGAAGACCACCGTGCGGACCGTGCCGCTGCCCAGTCGTTCGTTGAATTCCTGGATCGCGCTGCCGTCGAGCGTGCCCGACACCACCAGCCGGCTGCCCTGCAATTCCAGCTCGGCCGCGGATGCCGTGGATGCGCCGACGGCGCAGGCGAGGGACGCCAGGGACAAAACCCAACCAGAGACAGATGGCGGTTTCACGTCGACCCCCTTGCAATGAGCGAGCAAATTTGAATGCGTATTCCGCGCGGAGTTCGTGCGTTCACGCTGTAACAGCTTGAGTAGCGGCACGGCTTCCCGTCAATCTTTTTTTCACAAATTTGCGGGTAAGCCAGGGGTTGGCCGTAAGGCATAGCGGCGTCTACTGCTTCAGTTGAATGCTTGAGTTTGCAGAACCGCTGCTACAGTGGTTGCAAGTCAAAGATGTGAATGGGGCGCGCTATGGCAATACTGGTTCGCATCCTGTTGTGGTTCGTCTGGCTCGCCAGCGTGGGCTGGTTCTGGCATGCCGGCAAGTTCGGCACGGCCACCGCCATCGCGCTCGCCGCGCTGAGCCTGGTGGTGTTTGCCTGGCCGGTAAGCATCGCCCGGCGCCGTCATGACGAGCTGCGCTACGTCGACATGGGCAAGGAGCCCACGGGCTACCACTGAAAATCGCGGTTTGTTGGTTTTTTCAGGACGCCGTGCGCAGGCGTTCGAACTCGCGGCGCTTCATTGCCAGGTAGTCGTCGCGGTCCATTTCGTGCAACTGCTGGGCGTATTGCTCGGTCGCATCGAACCACGCGCCCAGGCGCTGGTCGAGCTGGCCCGGCGCAGGGGCGTCCAGGTAGCTGTCGATCGCCAGGTAATAGCGCATGGTGTTGCGCTCCACCACTCCTCTCACGCCGCCGATGTAGGCGCCGCCCTGGCCCTGCTTCGTGAAGCCCACCTTGTCGCTGCCCAGCGTCGCCAGGTAGCCCTTCATCGCGAAGCGCGCGGCGGTGCCGTAGGCATAGGCATAGCTCAGGTGGATGGCGGTCTTGCCGTTGTCGGCCGGCGCGGCCTCCAGCACGATGCTGTAGTCGTGCGTGGAAAGCGGGCCGTCGGCCGCGCTCAGGCGCACGTTCAGGTAGCCGGCGTCGGTCTTGGCCAGGCTGTAGTCGAAGGCGATCTTCTGGGTGTCCGACAGCGGCTGGTCGAACTTGCGCCCGACGGCCAGCTCGATCTGGCTGCCCCCGTTTCTCACGGCGCAGCTCTTGGTGTTCAGGTGCAGCATCAGCACCTGGCACCAGGCGGCGGGCGTGCGCAACGCGCCGTTCACGCTGTTGAAGGGATGGTCCACCAGCGCGTAGATGTCGCCGCTCAGCCGGTCGGAGGCCTCGTTCGATTCGATGGCCAGCGGACGCTTGAAGGCGTTGCGCGCCAGCTGCGGCGCCAGCGCCTGGAGCTTGTCGCGCAGTGCGCTCGCGTCCCCGGCCGGCGCGGCCGTCTGCGCCGTTGCCATTGCGGGAGCCAGCGACAGTGCCGCCGCCAGCAGCATGGCCAGCAGCGGAAGGCGGCGGGCCGTGTTCGTCGTGTTCATGATCCGGTGGGCGGAATGGGTGTTCATACTTGGCACCTTGGGCGCGCGCGGCGGACGGCCTTGCAGGACAACTCGCTCAGATGCTGTGCGGATCCACGTCGACCAGCCAGCGGATCACGCCTTTTCCCTCCGGCGTGCGGCGCAGTTCGTGCAGCAGCGGCTGCCAGGCCGCCAGCAGCTTCTGCAGCGCCGCGCGCGAAGGGCTCTCTATCAGCATCTGCGCGCGCTCCACGTTGGCCACGCGCTGGATGGTGAGCGGCACCGCCGGATAGCGCGTGACCAGGTCCGCGCCCGGCAGCGCCTCGGCCTGGTCGGCGGCGATGTTCAGGAAGGCCTGCGCCACCGACTGCTCGCGCGCATCGGCCCGCAGCAGCGCCTGGAACGCGAACGGCGGCATGCCGGCGGCGCGGCGCTCGTCGAGCTGCTGCTGGGCGAACACCGCGTAGTCGTGCCTGCGCAGCGCCATGAACAGCGGGTGGTGCGCATGGTGCGTCTGGATCCACATCTCGGCTGTCGCGCCCTGCGCGGCGAGGTAGGCGGCGTCGCGGCCCGCGCGGCCGGCCGACTGCATCAGCAGGCTGAACAGCCGCTCGGGCGCGCGGAAGTCGCTGGAGAACAGCGCGCCGTCGGGGTTCACCGCGGCCACCAGCGTGATGCGGCGGAAGTCGTGGCCCTTGGCGATCATCTGCGTGCCGACCAGCACGTCGACCTCGCCCGAATGCACCGCCGCCAGCTGCGATTCGAGCGCGCCCTGCTTCTTGGTGCTGTCGGCGTCGATGCGCGCAATGCGCACCGCGCCGCCGTCGGGCCGCTTCACGGCGGCGAACAGCTCGGCCAGGTGCTCCTCGAGCCGCTCGGTGCCGCGGCCCACGGGCGCGATGTCGGGGTTGCCGCAGGCCGGGCAGGCGCGCGGCACGCGTTCGGTGAAGCCGCAGTGGTGGCAGCGCAGCGTGCGGTCGATCTTGTGGAACACGCGGTAGGCGCTGCAGTGCGGGCATTCGCTCTTCCAGCCGCAGTCGCCGCAGGCCAGCACCGGCGCATAGCCGCGCCGGTTCAGGAAGATCATGCTCTGCTCGCCGCGCGCGATGCGCTGGCCGATGGCATCGAGCAGCGCGCCCGAAATCACCGTCTTGGGCGGCTGCAGGTTCATGTCGACCAGCCGCACCGCGGGCAGCTCGCCGGCGCCGATGCGCGAGGGCATGGCCAGCCGCACATAGCGCCCGCCCGGGTCGTCGCCCTCGGCGGGGCGGCTCTGGTGCCAGCTCTCGAAGGATGGCGTGGCAGAGCCCAGGATCACCTTCGCGCCTTCGCGCTGGCCGCGCCACACCGCGAGGTCGCGCGCCGAGTAGCGCGCGCCTTCCTGCTGCTTGTAGCTGGGGTCGTGTTCCTCGTCGACCACGATCAGCTTGAGCCCCGGAATCGACGCGAACACCGCCATGCGCGTGCCCAGCACGATGCGCGCCGCGCCGCTGTGCGCCGCCAGCCAGCTCGCCAGCCGCTGCGGGTTGGTCATGCCGCTGTGCAGCGACACCACCGCCTCTTCGCCGAAGCGGGCCTTGAAGCGGGCTTCGAGCTGCGGCGTGAGGTTGATCTCGGGCACCATCACCAGCGCCTGCGCTTCGGGCTCGCGCGCCAGCAGGTCGGCCACGCAGCGCAGGTAGACCTCGGTCTTGCCGCTGCCGGTGCTGCCGACCAGCAGGAAGGTGCCGCCGGCGGCGGCCTCGATGCGCTCCAGCGCGGCGGTCTGCTCGGCGCTCAGCGCGATCAGGTTCGCCGATTCGGCCGTCTCGGCCACCGGTCCGGCCGTGGTCTTGCGCTTGAGCCGGCGCGCCAGCTGCGTCGTCGTCAGGTCGCGCAGCTGCGGCGGCAGGGCGGCCAGCGCGATCTCGCCGATGGAGCGCTGGTAATAGCGCGCGGCAAAGGCCACGAGGTCGCGCCAGGCCTCGCCCAGCGGCGCCAGCGCGTCGAGCGCCGCGCCCACGGGCTTCAGCGCCATGTCGGGCTCGGCGCCTTCCAGCGAGACCGGCTCGTTCCAGACCACGCCCAGCACTTCGCGCTTGCCCAGCGGCACCCGCACCAGCGTGCCGGGCGGCATCGGCTCGGCGCCGGCGTAGCTCAGCAGGTCGCCCAGCGCGGCATGCGCGGGCGTCTGCACCGCGATGTCGAGCCGCCATGGCAGGGCCGGCGGGCTACCGTTCGTCGGTTGGCTTGTCCCGTCGAGGGGGAGGGCGGCGGTGGCGATTCGAGGTCCTTCTTGGCAAGGTTTGTTAATGCGGCTTTGAGCAAATCCGCTTAAGTTGTTGATTCTTCTGGGCTTTGGGCGCCATCCAGAGTTTCTGTGGATAACTTTGTTGACAAGCGGGCTCGTTACGTCGGCGAGCCTTGAAAATCAAGGCTCTCGCTGGATTGCCCGGAAAAAAAGCAAAAACCAAATCCTATATAAATCAATGACTTAGCGTCGCTATCGCTTTGGGAGCAAACAAGGTGCGCCCCCGGACAATCTTGCGCAGTGCAGCACGGGTTTTGTGCATAAGTCAGACCCATATGCCGTTTTTGCGCTTGACAAACGGCCGCGAACCGACTTTTCGGACGCCGGGCGTCCGCACCGGCAAGCTCCCGCTCGATGACAGCCGTGTTAACCGCGCATGGCGCGCGAGTGGGCATGCACTGCCTTCACCAGCGCCGCCACATGTTCCGGCGGCGTGAACTGGCTGATGCCGTGGCCCAGGTTGAAGATGTGCGTCGGGCCCTGGGTGCCGCGGTCGGTGTGGGGCTTGCCGAAGGCGTCCAGCACCTTCGCCACCTCGGCTTCGATCTGCGCGGGCGGCGCGAACAGCACGTTCGGGTCGATGTTGCCCTGCAGCGCCTTGGCCTTGCCGTCCGTGCCCTCGGCGACCTGCTTGCGGGCCGAGGCCAGGTTCACGGTCCAGTCCACGCCCAGCACCTGGCAGTCGAGCTCGCGCATGGCGTCCAGCCACAGCCCGCCGCCCTTGGTGAACACGATGCGCGGCACCGGCTGGCCGTCGGCGCCGTTGCGCTTCAGGCCGGCCAGCACGCGCGCGGTGTAGGCCAGGCTGAATTCCTGGAACGCGCCGTCGGCCAGCACGCCGCCCCAGCTGTCGAACACCATCACGGCCTGCGCGCCGGCGTCGATCTGGGCGTTGAGGTAGGCGGCCACCGAATCGGCGTTGACCGCGAGGATGCGGTGCATCAGGTCGGGGCGGCCGTACAGCATGCTCTTCACGAGGCGGTAGTCGCTGGAGCCCGCGCCTTCCACCATGTAGCAGGCCAGCGTCCACGGGCTGCCCGAGAAGCCGATCAGCGGCACACGGCCGTTCAGGGCCTTGCGGATCGAGGCCACGGCGTCGAACACGTAGCGCAGCTTTTCCATGTCGGGCACTTCGAGTGCGGCCACCGCCGCTTCGTCGCGCACTGGGCGCGCGAAGCGCGGGCCTTCGCCGGCCTCGAACGAGAGGCCCAGGCCCATGGCGTCGGGCACCGTCAGGATGTCGGAGAAGAGAATGGCCGCGTCGAGTTCATAGCGCGCCAGCGGCTGCAGCGTGACCTCGGTGGCGTAGTCGGTGTTGGTGGCCAGTCCCATGAAGCTGCCCGCCTTGGCGCGGGTGGCCACGTATTCCGGCAGGTAGCGGCCGGCCTGGCGCATCAGCCAGACGGGCGTGTGGTCGGTGGCCTGGCGCCAGCAGGCTCGCAGGAAAGTGTCGTTTTGCAGTGGGGCGAAGGGCATTGCGACATTGTCGCAGGGCACCCCGTCCCTGGCCGGACCGGTGCTGCTCAGACCACCGGCACGCGCCGCGCGTCCGCCGGGTTCAGGTTGCGGCGGTACAGCACCAGCGTCGCGATCAGGCCGCACACCGCGGCGGCCGTCATCCACAGGCCCGGTGCGCCCTTGTCGCCGGTCATCTCGATCAGCCCGGTGGCGATGGCCGGCGTGAAGCCGCCGAACACCGCGGTGGCCAGGCTGTATGCCAGCGAGAAGCCGGCCGTGCGCACGTTCACCGGCATCACCTCGGTCAGTGCCACCACCATCGCGCCGTTGTAGCTGGCGTAGAGGAACGACAGCCACAGCTCGACGGCGAGCATGCGCGCGAAGCTCGGCTCGCCGACCAGCCACTTGAGCGACGGGTATGCCGTGAGGATGGTCAGCACCGTGAACAGGATCAGCAGCGGCTTGCGGCCCACGCGGTCCGACAGCGCGCCCATGATCGGCAGCCAGATGAAGTTGGAGATGGCCACGCACAGCGTGACGATCAGCGCGTCGGTGGTGCTCAGGTGCAGCACGGCCTTGCCGAAGGTGGGCGTGTAGACGGTGATCAGGTAGAACGACACGGTGGTCATCGACACCAGCATCATCCCGGCGAGCACCAGGCCCCAGTTGGCAAGCATCGACTGGAAGATCTCGCGCGCGTCCGGGCGGTGCTTGCGCGCCATGAACTCCTCGGTCTCCTGCAGCGAGCGGCGGATGATGAACAGCACCGGCACGATCAGGCAGCCCACGAAGAAGGGCACGCGCCAGTAGAAGTCGCCGATTTCCTGCGAGGTGAAGGTCACGTTGAGCCAGTAGCCGAGCGCTGCCGCGACGACGATGGCCACCTGCTGGCTGGCCGACTGCCAGCTCACGTAGAAGCCCTTGTGGCCCGGCGTGGCCATTTCCGACAGGTACACCGACACCCCGCCCAGTTCCACGCCGGCCGAGAAGCCCTGCAGCAGCCGGCCGATCAGCACCAGCACCGGGGCCGCGAGGCCGATGGTGGCGTATGAAGGCACGCAGGCGATCAGCAGCGTGCCCAGCGCCATCAGCGCCAGCGTGACGATCAGGCCCTGGCGCCGGCCGACGCGGTCGACGTACGCGCCCAGGAAGATCGCGCCCAGGGGCCGCATCAGGAAGCCGGCGCCGAAGGTCATGAAGGTCAGCATCAGCGAGGCGAACTCGTTGCCGGCCGGGAAGAACGCCTTCGATATCTGCGTGGCGTAGAAGCCGAACAGGAAGAAGTCGAACATCTCCATGAAATTGCCGCCGGTCACGCGCAGGACGGTGGCGAATTTGGAGGAGCTTGCGGGCGAAGCGTGCGCGGCGGCAGTGCCCTTTTGCGCGGTGGAAGGCGCGGGATTCATCTCGTTGTCCCCTGTGGCATGTGTATCTGCCGAGGGTAGGCCGGGCTTCCCGACCGCTGCCTGACTGCGCGGGTCAGGTAGCTGTCACGCGGGGCGCTGGAGGACCAGGAAACTCCAGCGCACGTCCGCGCGGCCGAGCATGTCCTCGCGCTCGCCCAGGAAGCGCTGCCGCAGTCCGTGCCGGTCCGCGAGTTCGGCGGTTTCCCGGGGGGAGACGTCGAACATCCGCCGGCCTTCGGGCACGGGGCCGTGGCGCAGCGACATTGCGACCTGGCCGCCTTCGGCCACCAGCGCTGCCAGGGCTTCCATGGCCGTGGCGCGTTCGGCGGCGTCCAGGTGCATCCACACGGCGGTCAGCAGGATCAGGTCGTGGCGCACGTCCAGCGCCCGCGTGCGTTGCAGGCCGGGCAGGTGGTCGTCGATCCACTCGATGGGCAGCGCGGCGTGGCGGCGCATGCCTTCGGCGCGCAGTTCGGGCGTGGGCTCGACAGCCACCACCCGGTGCCCCAGCGCGGCGAGCGCGGCGGCGTCGCGCCCGGAACCCGCGCCGATGTCGAGCACCCGGCCCGGCGCGCGGGGAAACAGGTGCAGCACTTCGCGGTGCACGTCTTCGAAGCGCAGGCTTTCGTACTGCTGCGCCAGCACCGCGGCATTGGCGCCGTAGCCGGCCGTTCCCCCGACTTCGCTCGTCATCAGGTCTTGTACTTGATCGAACAGCCGTAGGGCCGCGTGCTGGCCGACGATATGGGCTTGCCGCCGAAGGCCTCGCCGAGCGCCTGGTTCACGTAGTTGGTCGCGGTCTTGATGTCGTCGGGCCGGGCCGAGGCGATGCTGTCGATGCCGCCCGCATACACCAGCGTGCCCTTGGGGTCGATGATGAAGATGTGCGGCGTGGTGCGCGCGCCGTAGACCTGGCCGATGAGGCCGTCTTCGTCCATCAGCACGGCGGTGGGCGCGGCCTTCTGCGACTTCATCCATGCGTCCAGCGCATCGGGCTTCAGGTAGTCGCTGGCGGCGCGCTCGGTGGAATTGATGGCGAGCCAGACCACGCCCTTGTCGGTCGCGGCCTTCTGCGTGGCGGGCATGTTGCCGCTGCCGTAGTGCTTGCGCACGAAGGGGCAGCCGGGGTTGGTCCACTCGAGCACCACGAACTTGCCCGCGAAGTCGGACAGCTTGTGCTTGGCGCCGGTGGTGTCGACGGCGACGAAATCGGGCGCCTGCTGGCCCACTGCGGGGGCGGCGACGGCATTGGAACCCATGAGGAAGGTGGCGCCCAGCGCCACGGCCGCGGCGACGACCGCGCGGCGGGATGCCCGGCTCAGGGCGGCGCGGGCTTGGCGCGCGGCACGAAGGGAACGCGAGTCTGTGGTTGGCGAAAGAGACATGGCCAGCTTGAACTCCAAAACAAAATTCCAAACAACAGCTGCAGCTTAGAACGGTTTCTTCAAGTGGATGTGACAACCCATGTCATGCCGGTGGTCAAAGCGCGGCGATGGCGGCGCGCACTTCGTCCTTGCCCAGGATCTCGGTCAGCACCACCGGCGGCTTGCCCGGCGCCTGCAGCACGTACACCGGCACGCCGCTGCGGCCGAGCGCGGTGAGCGCCGCCGTGATGGCGGGGTCGCGCCGGGTCCAGTCGGCGCGCAGCATGGCGACCTTCTTGGCGTCGAAGTCGGCCAGCACCTGGGCATCGGCCAGGGTGCTCTTCTTGTTGTACTGGCAGGTCACGCACCAGGCGGCGGTGAAGTCGATGAACACCGGCCGGCCCGCGCCCGACAGCTCGGCCACGCGTTCGGCCGACCACGGCTGCCAGCGCTGCGGCTGGCCGGTGCCGTCCGCCGCGGCCAGCCGGGCGGGCTCAACGACTTGCAACACATTGCGGCCGATGGCGGCGGTCAGCACCGCGGTGAAGGCGATCATCACTGCCGCGATCACGATCCGCGTGCGGCCCCGCAGCGTGAACGCCCAGACGATGGCGGCCATGCACACCAGCAGCGCCAGCAGCGTGCCGGCGCCGTCGATGCCGCTTTGCTGGCCCAGCACCCAGACCAGCCACGCCACCGTGGCGAACATGGGGAACGCGAGCAGGCGGCGCAGCGTGTGCATCCATGGTCCCGGCTTGGGCAGCAGGCGCGCCACGGCGGGGACGAAGCTGGCGGCCAGGTAAGGCAGCGCCAGCCCGAAGCCCAGCGCCGCGAACAGCAGCAGCGCCTGGGCGGCGGGCAGGCCGATCGCGAAGCCCAGCGATGCGCCCATGAAGGGCGCGGTGCAAGGCGAGGCGATCACCACTGCGAGCACGCCGGAGAGGAAGTCGTTGGCCAGCGGATGCTTGGCCTGGGCGCTGCAGATCGACGACGGCGCGGCGCGGCCGAACTCGAAAACGCCCGCCAGGTTCAGGCCGATCAGCGTGAACAGCGCGGCCAGCGCCGCCACCACGCCCGGCGATTGCAGCTGGAAGCCCCAGCCCAGCCCGGCGCCGGCAGCGCGCAGCGCCAGCATGGCGCCGCCCAGCGCGAGGAAAGACAGCATCACGCCGCCCGTGTAGGCCAGCCCGGCCCGGCGGTGCGCGCTGTCGTTGCCGGCCTGCCGCGCGAAGCCCAGCACCTTGATCGCGAGGATCGGGAACACGCAGGGCATCAGGTTGAGCAGCAGGCCGCCGAGCAGGGCGCCCAGCAGGGCGGCCATGAAGGTGGTGGAAGAAGGGGCGGGCGCTTCGGCGGGCCTGGCCGCATTGGTTGCGTTGGCTGCGTTGGCGGCCAGCGCGGCCTGCAGCGCCGGCGACACCTCGGCGCGCGGTGCCGCGGTGGCGGGCCAGTTGCCGCTGACCGGCGCCTCGGCGCGCCATGCGACGGGCTGGCCGGCCTGCCGGTCGGCTTCGGCCAGCGCCACCACCACCGGCATCACCGTGGGGCTGGCGCTGCGCTGGTCGGCCAGCGGAATGGTGGCGGTCCAGGTGCCGCCTTGCCAGGACTGGGTCCAGTCCTTGCCGGAGACGGCCGCAGTGCGGATCACCTCAGGTGTCTCGGGGAAGAAGCCCAGCGTCTTGCCCTGTGCGGCGGCGGGCAGGCCGTCGAGGCGCACCTTCAGGTTGTGGCCGTCGACTTCCACGGCGCCGGCCTGGGCCAGCGGCTGCGGCTGCGCGGCCTGCGCGGTGTCGAACTCGGCCTTGTGCAGCGCGGTCGAGCCCTGCAGCGGCAGCGACAGCGAGAAGGTGCCTTCCTCCGGAATGCACTCCTTGCGGCAGACCAGCCAGGATGCCTTGAGCTGGATGTCCATGGCCGGCGTGCTGCCGCCCAGCGCCATCGGCGGCTTGTAGAGCGTGGACACCTCCAGCGGCACCGGCAGCAGCACGGTGTTTTCGTAGCCGTAGTTGGCGAGGTTGCCGACCGGGATCTTCTCGGGCACCGGCCACGCGATCTCGCCGGTCGACACGCCGGCCGGCAGCGTCCACGTCATTTCGGTGGGCAGGCCCGAATCGCCGGCGTTCTTCCAGTAGGTGTGCCACTCGGGCTGGTGCGTGATCTGCAGGCCCACCCACACCGGGCTGCCGGGCGCCACGCCGTCGGGGGCATGGGCGATCAGCTCGGCCCGCACGTGCGGGGTTGTCACCACCGCGCCCGGCTTGGAAGCCAGCTGCGCCGCGGCCGGCATGCTGGCTGCGGCGGCTGCTATCAGAAGCGTAGCGAAATGGATGCGCGAAAAAATCATGCCGAGGGTCGGAGCGATCTGCGGGGGTGAAGTTCCGGGCGGTTCAAGCGGCCGCTGCCGCCGAAGGCGCCCAGCCCAGCACCACCCGGCGGGTGTTGGCGCTCTTCTTCTCAATCTTGGTGACGATCACGGCGCCGATCTCCGCGGTGTTTGCAACATGCGTGCCGCCGCAGGGCTGGAAGTCGATCCGGTCGGCGCCCTCATTGCCGCCGCCGATGCGGATGGTGCGCACCGTGCCCGTGCCGCGCGGCGGCTGCACGCTCATGCTCTTGACCAGCGCCGGGTTGGCGTCGAGCTCCTCGTCGGTGATGGCGCCCACGGTCAGCGGGTGGGCCGCCTCGACCAGCCTGGCGAGGCCGGCGGTCAGCGCTTCCTTGTCGAGCGGGTCGGTCATGTGGAAGTCGATGCGCGCGTACTCGGGCGTGATGGAGCAGCCGTTCACCGGCACCGGCACGAGGTGGCACATCAGGTGGGAAGCGGTGTGGAAGCGCATCAGCCGGTGGCGGCGCTCCCAGTCGAGCCGGGCGGTGACGGCGTCGCCGGGCTTCAGCGCGGCCAGCAGGCCGGCCTGGCCCTCGGCCGGCACATGGATGAATTCGTTCGTCGGCTGGCCTTCTTCGTTCTTTGCCTTGCGGGTGTCCGCAATGGCCAGTTCGCGCCCGTCTGCCAGCACCAGCACGCCGGTGTCGCCGGCCTGGCCGCCGCCCAGCGGATAGAACACGGTGCGGTCCAGCACGATGCCGGTGTCATCCATGCGCAGGATGCGGGCTTCACATGTGCGCAGGTAGGCGTCGGCGCGGAACAGGTCTTCGGTCATCCGGCGATGGTAGCGGCGATGCGCCAATGAGGTGCGCCCACGCCATAAAGCGCCCACGACCGACACCGGCCGCGCCAGCCGGCCAGCGATGATCCGACCGCCATGCGGCATCGGCCGCTCAAGGAACACGCATGAAGGCACCGCAGCAAGTACCCACCCGCACCGCATCGCCCTTTTCTTCCGCCTCTCCCGCCGTGGCAGTCCTGGCCGTGGGCGCCGCGCTGTTCCTCGCCGGCTGCGGCGAATCCGCCAAGCTCCCGCCGGAAGTCACGGTCGGGCCGCGCCCGCAGCTGGCCGAGCCGAACAAGACGCTGATTCCCACGGTGAACGTCGCCCCCGCGGTCGGCTGGACGGACGTCGCCATGCCGACGCCGGCCGAGGGCCTGAAGGTCACGGCGCTGGCGCGCGGGCTCGACCATCCGCGCTGGGTCTACACCCTGCCCAACGGCGACATCCTGGTGGCCGAGAGCAACAAGCCGCCCAAGCCCGGCGGCGGCGCCACCGACGGCGGCGACGGCCCCGTCGCCAAGATCCGCAACTGGGTCATGGGCAAGGTCATGGGCCGCGCCGGTGCCGGCGTGCCCAGCGCCAACCGCATCACCCTGCTGCGCGACGCCGACGGCGACGGCGTGGCCGAGGTGAAGCAGGTCTTCATGACCAACCTGATGTCGCCCTACGGCATGGTGCTGGTGGGCAACGAGCTCTTCATCGCCAACGCCGATGCGCTGGTGAAGGTGCCCTACACCGAAGGCCAGACCTCCGTCAGCGCCAACCCCACGCTGGTGACGCAACTGCCCGCCGGCATCAACCACCACTGGACCAAGAACGTGATCGCCAATGCCGACGGCAGCAAGCTCTACGTCACGGTCGGCTCCAACAGCAACATCGGCGAGAACGGCCTTGCCGCCGAAGAGGGCCGCGCCGCCATCTGGGAGGTCGACACCAAGACCGGCGAGAAGCGCATGTTCGCCAGCGGCCTGCGCAACCCCAACGGCATGGGCTGGGAGCCGGAAACCAAGGTGCTGTGGACCGTGGTGAACGAGCGCGACGAGATCGGCAGCGACCTCGTGCCCGACTACCTCACCTCGGTGAAGGACGGCGCCTTCTACGGCTGGCCCTGGAGCTACTACGGCGGCATCGTCGACGCGCGCGTCACGCCGCAGAACCCCGCCATGACGGCCAAGGCCATCGCGCCCGACTACGCGCTGGGCTCGCACGTCGCGCCGCTCGGCATGGTGTTCTCGCGCCCGGGCGGCATGCCCGAGCAGTTCGCCAGCGGCGCCTTCATCGGCGAGCACGGCTCGTGGAACCGCAAGCCCAAGTCGGGCTACAAGGTGGTGTTCGTGCCCTTCATCGGCGGCAAGCCGAGCGGCCCGCCGGTCGACGTGCTCACCGGCTTCCTGTCGCCCGACGAGAAGGCGCAGGGCCGCCCGGTGGGCGTGGCGCTGGACAAGAGCGGCGCGCTGATCGTTGCGGACGACGTGGGCAACGCCGTGTGGCGGGTGTCGAAGGCCAAGTAGCTTTCTTCAGCGCCGCGGCCGGGTGATGCGGTAGAGCCGGTGCCGGCGCAGCGGGTGGCCCTCGGGCACCAGCGGGTGGTCGAACGCGCCACCCACGTCTTCATGCATGCCGATGCGCTCCATCACCGCCGCCGAGCGGGTGTTGTTCCAAGCGGTGAAGGCGACGATCTCGTCCAGCGCCAGCCGCTCGAACCCCACCTGGAGCGCTCCGCGCGCCGCCTCGCTCGCGAAGCCCTGCCCCCACCACTGCCGACCGAAGCGCCAGCCGATTTCCACGCACGGCGAGAACGGCAGGTCCGCCAGCGGCGAGTTCAGTCCGGTGAAGCCCATGAACGCGCCCGACTCGCGGTGCTCCACGGCCCAGAAGCCCCAGCCGTTCGCGGCGATGCGCGCCTTGATGCGTTCGACCATCGCATCGCTGTCGGCGCGCGTGGGCAAAGGCAGCAGGAACGCCATCACCTGCGGGTCGCGGGCCAGCTCGAAAAACGGCGCGAGATCGCTCTCGCGCCATTGGCGCAGGCGCAGCCGCGCGGTTTCGAACTCGATGGGGTGGGCACGGGCTGCAATGTCGTTCATGCGCCCGATTGTGCTGGCTCTGTCGTGGGCTCAGAAGCCCGCCAGCACCACCTTGCCCTGTGCCTTGCCGCTCTCGATGAGCGCATGCGCACGCCGGAGGTTCGCCGCGTTGATGGTGCCGAAGCTCGCGTTCGCCGTGGTGCGCACGCGGCCCGCGTCGACCAGCGCCGCCACCTCGGCCAGCAGCGCGCCTTGCTCGGCGATGTCCGGCGTCTCGAAGCGCGAGCGCGCGAACATCATTTCCCAGTGCAGCGAAATGCACTTGGTCTTCAGCGGCATGGCGTCGAGCATCTTCATGTCGTCGATCACCGCGAGCTGGCCCTGGGGCTTGAGGCTTTCGATGATCTGCGCGTAGTGCTGCTCGGTCTGGGTGAGGCTGGCGACCATGTCGACCTCGCCGATGCCCGCCGCCTTCAGCTCTGCCGCCAGCGGCTTGGAGTGGTCGATGACGGTGTGCGCGCCCAGCGCCAGGCACCATTCGCGCGTCTCGGCGCGCGAGGCGGTGGCTACCACGCGCAGTTTGGTGAGCTGGCGCGCCAGCTGGATCAGGATGGAACCGACACCGCCCGCGCCGCCGGTGATGAGCAGCGTCTGGCCTTCGCCGCCGCCCTTGGGCACCTGCAGGCGGTCGAACAGCAGTTCGTAGGCGGTGATCGTGGTCAGCGGCAGCGCGGCGGCCTGCGCGTCGTCGAGGCTCCGGGGCGCGAGGGCGGCGATGCGCTCGTCGACCGCATGCAGCTCGGCATTGGCGCCCGGGCGGATGATCGAGCCGGCGTAGTACACGCGGTCGCCCACCTTGAAGTTCTTCACGCCGCTGCCGACCGCCTCGACGGTGCCGACGGCGTCCCAGCCCAGCACCTTGGCCTGGCCGGCTTCCGGCGCGGCGTTCTTGCGGACCTTGGTGTCCACCGGGTTGACCGACACCGCCTTCACGCGCACCAGCAGGTCGCGCGGGCCGGCCTGGGGCGCGGGCAGCTTGATGTCCTGCAGCGATTCGGGGTTGTCGATGGGGAGGGGCTGGTAGTAGCCGACGGCTTTCATGGCAATGGCCTTTCAGTGACGATGCGTCGAATGTAGGATCGCAAGGCCGGTTTGATAAGACGGCCTGGAACAGCAACACTTTCAAATGAAGATTGAAAATATCTCCGACCTGCAGGTGCTGGTGCACACTGCGCGCGGCGGCACGCTCACCGCTGCGGCGCATGCGCTGGGCATCACGCCGGCGGCGGCCAGCGCCACGCTCAAGCGGCTGGAGGCCCAGCTCGGCGCCCGGCTGTTCGAGCGCTCGACCCGCGCGATGCGCCTCACGCCGCAGGGCCAGACGCTGCTCGACTACGCGGTGCGCGCCTTCGAATTGCTGGACGAGGGGGAGTCGCTGGTCACCGCCGACCGCGGCGAGCTGGTCGGCACGCTGCGCGTGGCGTCGCCGTCGGACCTCACGCGCAGCACGCTGCTGCCGTGGTTCGACGAATTCCTTGCCTTGCACCCTGGTGTGCAGCTGTCGCTGTCGGTGGGCGACCGGCCGCTGGACGTGATGCGCGACGAGGTCGACGTGGCGCTGCGCTATGGCGCGCTGGCCGATTCGCGGCTGGTGGCGCGGCCGTTTGCGCTGACCAATCCGGTGTTGACCGCTTCGCCCGGCTATTTGCGCCGCCACGACGCGCCGAAGGTGCCGCAGGACCTGGCGCATCACAACTGCCTGATCTTCAACCGTTCAGGGCGGCGGCATCGGGTCTGGCGGTTTGCGCAGAACGGGCAGTGGACGGAGGTGCGGGTGAATGGGAACCGCAGCGTGGACGATGCTTCGCTGGCGCGGGAGTGGACCGTGGCGGGCTACGGCGTTTCGCTGAAGTCCGCGCTGGATGTGCGGGAGGACATTCGCGAAGGGCGTCTCGTGCGGCTCCTGCCTGATTGGGAGACGGAGCCCTATCCGCTGCATGCGCTGTTGCCGAGCGGGCGGTTCGTGCCGGCCCGGGTTCGGGCGTTCGTCGACTTCCTGGGGTTGAAGTTCGAGGCTTTGCTGGCGGTTGCCTGAGGTTTGCCCGGCGTCCTCGTTCTTGTTTCTTCAGATCATCGGAGTGACTGCGCCGTCCATCGCGACGATCGCGCCGGTCACGTAGCTCGCCTTCGGCGACGCCAGGAACACCACCGTGTTGGCGACTTCTTCCGGTGTCGCGATGCGGCCCAGCGGCAGCCTGGCCTTGGCGCGTTGGAGCGCCTCTTCGGTGTCGATGCCCTGCAGCCTGGCATCGGCTTTCATGCCTTCCTGCAGCCGTTCGGTCAGGGTGAGGCCGGGGTTCACGGCGTTCACGCGCACGCCTTTGCCGGCATAGGCGGCGGCCATGCCCGCGCTCACGAGCATCAGTGCGGCGTTGGCGGCGCCGCCGGCCATGTGCACGGGGCTCGCGACTTTGCCGCCCTGGCCGATGACGTTGACGATGGCGCCGCGGCCGCGCTGGCCCATTCGCCTGACCACGGGGTGGATCATGTGGACGTAGGTGAAGTACTTGGCGTCCATCGCGTCGTGCCATGAGGCGGCGGTCAGCTCGTCGGGCGGGGTGCGGCGGGCGGCGCCTGCCGAGTTGACGAGCACGTCGACGGGGCCGAACACTTGCTCGGCCGCGTCGAGCGCGGCCTCGGCGCTGGCCGGGTCCTTCAGGTCGGCGGCATGCACCGACACGCGGCCGTCGGCCTGGGCGAACGAGTCGATCAGTGTCTTCTTGCCCCGCTCCAGGTTGCCGAGTTCGCGCGAGACGAGGCTCACGCGGGCGCCTTCGCGCAGGAAGCCCAGCGCGCAAGCCAGGCCGATGCCCTTGCTGCCGCCGGTGATGAGTACGTGCTGGTCCTGGAGCTGGAGATCCATGAAGAGGTCCTTGGTGGAGGGGGGTGGCGCGATTGAAGCACCGCCACTAAATCCCTGCACGCGCGCGGCCCTATGCCGCGCCTTGCGGACCTCCGGCCGCCTTGCTCAGCGGCGAGCCGCCGCTTCGGTCAGCGGCGTGCCGCCGCGTGGCGCAGCGGCTCGGGCTCCAGCGCGCCGGGCGCGGTGTCGGTGGCGTCGCGCAGCTGGCCGTCGCGGTCGTGGTGCACCAGCAGTTGGCGCGTGCGCTGCCAGGTCGACAGGCGCGCGGGCGGCACTTCGATGTAAGAGGCCAGCGCGAACAGCGACGACTGCTCCTGGTCGGGCGGCGACTCGCGCTTCTGCTGGCGGCGGCGCCACGGCGCCATCGCCAGCATCGACACCAGGATCGCGCCGATCACCAATGCATACAGCCCCAGCAGGTGCAGCACCTCCGGCTGCGAGCGCGCGCCCAGCACATAGGGCCATGCGTACCAGATGGCGCAGAACCAGATGGCGATGGTCACGGCCGGGCGCAGCACGCGCAGCCACAGGTACATGGCCATCGTGCGCTGCCGCGAGCGGCCGTTGCCGAAGGCGCTCAGCGAGATGCGCGCGGCATCGATGATGGGCTCCTCCACCGCAGGCTGGCCCCAGGAGGGGCGGCGGCTCGGCGGCGGCGTGTCGTGGTCGGTATCGGGAAAGCGGCTGTGGGTCATTGTGTCTTCATGGGGCATCGGAAACTCCTCGGTCAGGGCTCGTCCACACCGCGCGCTTGCCGCGGCGGCGTATCAGGGCTTTGGGCAGGGCGATGACGGTGGTCGCCATCGTGATAGTCCAGAAAGCGATCGGGTACCAGATCGTTCCTGCGAAATAGCGCATCAGGTCGCGGTCGTAGCGGCGGTCGATCCACAGGCTCAGCAGCATCTGCAGGATGCAGGTCATGGCCAGCAGCGTGCCCTGCCAGTGCGGCAGCAGCGCGGAGTGCCAGGCCGACTCGATCGGCAGGAAAGGCCGAGCCAGGCTGACCACGAGCACCGCCGCCATCGCATAGGCCCAGACGACGCTGGTCATGTACTCGGCATACACCAGCCACATGCGCCAGTTGCGCGGCTTCAGGATGCTCGTGGTGTTGCGCAGCATGGTCTGGATGCCGCCGATGGCCCAGCGCTGGCGCTGCTTCCAGAGACCGCGCAAGGTCTCGGGCATCAGGATCCAGCACAGCGCGCGCGGCTCGAAGCGCAGCTTCCAGCCGCCGAGCTGCAGCTTCCAGCTCATGTCGATGTCCTCGGTGAGCACGTCGGGGCTCCAGAAGCCCACGTCGATCACCGCGCGGCGGCGGAACATCGCGATCACGCCCGACACGGTGAACAGCGTGCCCACCAGTTGCTGCGAGCGCTTGATGAGGCCGATGATCGAAGAGAACTCGCCCACCTGCATGCGCCCGAGCAGCGTGGTGCGGGTGCGGATGCGCGGGTTGCCCGTCACGGCGCCGATGCGCTCCGACGCCAGCATGGGCCGCAGCATCCAGGCGATGGCGTCCTCGTCGACCAGCGCGTCGCCGTCGATGCCCAGGATGTATTCGCCGCGCGCGAGCTGGCAGGCGGTGTTGAGCCCGACGGCCTTGCCCTGGTTGCTGGCGTTGTGGATCACGCGAAGCCGGCTGTACTCCTTGGTCATCTCGTCGAGCAGCTCGCCGGTGCCGTCGGTGCTGCCGTCGTTCACGGCAATCACCTCGTAGTTCGGGTAGCGGGTGCGCATGAGCTGCTCGATCACTTCGCGCAGGTGCGGCGCCTCGTTGAAGCAGGGCACCACCACCGTCACCAGCGGGCGCGAGGGCAGCAGGTCGAGCGGATTGACATCGACGTCGCGCTTGCGCTCGAACACCCAGGCATGCGAGAGGCCGCCCGCCATCCACACGTAGGCCATGAAGAAGGGGTAATAGAAGACGAAGCCGAACAGCAGCGACGGCAGCGTCTGCGCAAGGAAGTGGCTGGTGGTCATGGGGTCCGCTCTCCGTGCGCCGGTGGTGATGCTTGTGGTGCCTGGGGTGGCGTGGTCTCGGCGGCCGACGCGCGCAGGGCCCGCGGCAGCAGCGTGCGGACCGAGATGGCGCGGCGCACCACGTCGAGCGAGGGCTGGTTGTTGAGGAAGTCGTCGGGGTAGTAGCCCAGGTGGCGCACGCCGGCGCGCTGCAGCAGCGTCCATTGCCGGGCCAGTTCGGCATCGGCCACGGGCTTGCCGGTGCGCCAGTCGCGCGCCTGCAGTTCGAACACGGTGCCGTCCAGGCCTCTTGGCGTGTCGGCCGCGCGGCGCGCCAGGCGGGCGAGCCAGGCGTTGGCGTCGGCTTCCTGTTCCATGCGCGGCATGGCCATCAGCGCGACGTAGTCGTAGGCCGCGAGCGAGGCTTCGTAGTTCTGCGCGAACCACTGCTCGGCCTGGGGCTCGAGCACCGGGCGCGCGTAGAGGTTGCGCGCCGTTTCCAGCGCGGGCCGCCAGGCGCCCAGTCGCGCGGCCAGCTCGTGCGTGAAGTCGATCAGGTAGCGCGTCTTGGCGGCGCTCCAGCGCGCCGCCAGCGCCGGGTCGGCGCGGATCGCGGCCACGTCGGGCGGCAGGCCCCACTTCGCATAGGCGGCGAGCGCGGCGGGGCTTGCGTCCTCGTCGTCGGAGAGCGTCGCGTCGTCGTGGAACAGCACGCCCTCGAAGAATGCGTGGCGGCCCAGGTCTTCGTAGATGTCGCCCACCAGCGTACGCACCGCGGGGTCGAAGGGCGTGAGGCGGTGGTAGCGCCCGGGCGGCATCGTGCCGCCCTGCGCCATCACCGTGTGCGTGGCCAGCGGGTTCGACGCCGGCAACCGGAAGGCCGTGACCGGCATCCATGCGTACACCTTCACGCCGGTGCGGGTGCGCAGCTGCCAGGCGGCGCGGCTGAAGAGGTCGGCGCGCATCGGCAGGTGGCGGTTCGGGAAATACAGCGCGTCGGCCACGCCGTCGCCGTCGGGGTCGGCGTAGGCCTGCAGGAACACCGAGCGCGGACGCACGGCGGCCACGCGGTCGATCAGCGCCGACAGGTTGCGCTCCTGCTGGGCGGGGTCGGGGTCGTACACATAGTCGAGGTCGACATGCATCACGCGATTCACCGGCCGCACCTCGCCGCCCACCGGGCTGCGCAGCAGCTGCGCGTAGTCGGGCGCCTTGTTGTCGTACGCGGCCAGCGCGCGGCGGATGCGCGTGAGCGGCACGGCCTGCGTGTTGGCGCCGTCGTCGAGCGTGAAGGTGATGGGCATGCCGGCGCGCTTCGAGGCTTCCAGCGCGGCCGTGTTGTAGGCGCCGTAGGGCCACACGGTGGCGCGCACCCTGGCGCCGGTGCGCGCCTCGATGATCTCGCGGCTGCGGCGCAGGTCGGCCTCGATGCGGCGCACGTAGGTCTCGTCGTCCTCGTAGCGGCCGGTCTTCGGGTCGTAGCGGTGCGTGGCCGCGGACGGCAGCATGTTGCCCTGCGGATTCGCGAGAACGCCGGTGTGCATCGCGTCGGTGTGGCTCGCGAACTCGACCAGGCCGGAGCGCGCCATCTCGGCCGCCTCGGGCCACAGCAGGAAGTTCTCGCGCGGCGCGGGCTTGTCGCCCCAGTGCACCAGCTGGCCTTCGGGCACGTCGAGCCAGCTCGTGACCAGCGCGAACAGCGCGGGGTAGTTGAAGCGCTTGAGCAGCGGAAACACCTTGGTGTAGGCGCTGCGGTAGCCATCGTCGAAGGTCAGCAGCACGGGCTGCGAAGGCAGCGGCTTGCCGCCGGCGCGCGCGTCGACGATCTGCTGCAGGCTCACCGGGTGGTAGCCGCTGTACTGCAGCCATGCGAACACCTCGGCCAGGGTGCTGTCGTCCACGGCGGTCTCGTCGGGCGACTGCTCGAAGCTGGCGCGCACGCCGGTGCGCACGTCGTGGAAGGACAGCACGCGAAAGCTCAGGCCGTCGTCGGGGTCGGCGGGCGGCAATGGCTGCGGGAAGGCGGGGAGCGCCAGCGCGGATGCCGCCGCGATCACCAGCCACAGCATGGCCGCGCGCAGGAAGGTCATGGGGTTGTTGTCTGTCGTTCGCATCACTGCAGGGGCATCGAGAGGTTCAGGAAGACGCCGCGCTGTCGCTCGCGCACGCCGTCGTAGGGATGGCTGGAAATGCTCAGGCCGTAGCGCAGCGTGAACTTGGGGCCGAGGTCCCAGCGGTGCTCGTAGCGCAGGCTCCACAGCGGCCCGCTGCCGAAGCCGGCCTGGCGGTAGTTGCCGCCCGTGAGCTCCACGGCCTGGAAGAACTGGCGGTCGTCGCGCTTCCAGTTGAGCCACTGCGCGCGCACCGCCAGTTGCACCGTGCTGTCGCTCGACGGGTTGAAGTAGGGCGTGTCGATGTCGCGGCCGCGGCTGGTGCCGGCGCCCAGGCGGGTCTCGAGCTGGAAGCGCGGCGTGCTCACCCAGCGTTCGCGCCAGCCCAGTTCCAGGCCGTTGCGCAGGTTGCCGTCGCTGAAGTCCAGCCGCTGCCATTGCAGGTCGAAGCGGCGCGATTCGTTCACCACGTAGCCCACGCTCGCGCCGGTCTCGTGCGCGCCGATGCCGGCGACGCGGGCCTTCCACGGCAGCTCCTTGCTGTCGCCGTCGTAGGTGGCCGAGAGGCGCCATGCGTCGCCCGCGCGGTAGTCGACGCGGCCCGCCACGCTGTTGCGGTAGGGGCCGCTGTTCGCATGCTGCAGCACGCCCTCGGCCAGCCAGCGGCCTTGCTGCCAGGCCAGGCCCAGGCCGCCGCGCGCCCAGTTGGCGTTGCCGATGTCGGTGGTGCCGCGGCCCAGCGTCTGGTCGTAGAACACGCGCCACTGGTCGTCGATGAGGCCGGAGCTGAGGCGGCTGTCGATGCGCCACTCGCGGTTGGCGATGGCCGCGCCGCCCGACGAGGCCTCGGCGTCGACTTCGAGACGCGGACCGGTCGCGGCGCGGCGCTTGCGCTCCACGTCGCGCACCTCGGCGGCCTCGGGCACGTCGGCCGCGAGCGATTCGGCGCGCTCGCGGGCCTGGCGGAATTCACCGGCGTCGAGCAGTGCCTCGACATGGCCGGCGCGCGCGCTGATGTCGTAGGGCTGGTCGGCGGCCTGTGCCTCGAAGCGCGCGACGGCGGCCTCGGGGTGCTCGCGCAGCCGCTCGGTCTGGCCCGCGCCGTAGGCGTAGCCGGCGTTCAGCGGCGCTTCGCCGGTCAGCGTCGAGAAGCTCTGCTGCGCGAGTGCCGCGCGGTCGGTGTAGAGCTGCAGCAGGCCGCGCATGCCGCTCACGTCGGTGTACTGGCCGTTGGGCCGGCCGGCTTCGGGCGAGAGGCGCATCAGCGCCGGCGTGGCTTCTTCGAGCCGCTTGAGGAGCGCCTCGGCGTCCTCGAAGCGGCCGGTGTCCTGGTAGGCGTAGATCAGGCCGAAATACAGGTCGTCGGGCATCGGCAGGTCGGCGCCGCCCTTGGCCACGGCAGCTTCGTAGAGCGGCACGGCGTCGATCGAGCGGCGCTCCTGCGCGAAGGCGCGGGCCGCGGCACCGAGGCCCCAGAAGGGCAGGTCGGTACCGGCTGCGCGCAGCGATTCGTAGAGCGCGATGGCATCCGCGGGGCGGCCACGCTCCACCAGCGCCAGCAGCCGGTCGGCCAGCAGCCGCACGCGCAACTGGCGCCATGCGTCGGCATCTTCCGGCGCGGCCTGGGCGGCCGATGCGTCGAGCCGGGCCAGCGCGGTTTCCTCGTCGGCCAGCACGCGGTCGAGTGCCGTCAGGCGCGCCGCGCCCAGGCGCTGGTCGCGTTCCTCGATGGCCCAGCGCAGCCGCTGTGCCAGCGCCTGCTGCTGCAGCGTCGACAACGCCAGCGGCGAGAAGCTGCCGGGATGCGCGCGCTCGGCGGCATCGGCGTCGTCGAACGCGGTCGATGCGGCGCCGCTGTCCGCGAGCAGGAAGTCGGTTTCGCGGCGCAGGTCGCGGCGCTCGGGCCGCAGCGCGCCGGCCTCGGTGTAGGCGGCGAGCGCCTGCAGCGGTTGCTTTTCGGCGCGCGCCATGGCACCGCGCAGTTCGAGCAAGGCGACGCGGTCTTCGACCTGCGGGACCGGTTGCCGCGCGAGGGCGTCGTAGATCGCCTTGGCGCCGGCGACGTCGCCGCTGTCGAGCTTCCAGAAGGCTTCGTGGATGCGCGGCTCGCGCGCTTGCGGCTGCCGTGCGCGCCACCGGGCAATGACTTCGCCCTGCAGCGACAGGTCATGCGTGCGGCGCGCGGCCAGCGCGAGCGGGCCCAATGCATAGTCGTTCAGCGAGGCGAGCGGAACCTGGCGGGCGAACGCGATGGCTTCGGCGAACTGGCTGTCGGCCGCCGCGATGGCCACCGCGTCGGACACCACGCGCCGGCGTTCGGCGTCAGTGAGCGGCGCGGCGAGCCAGTCCTTCAACTGCTGCAAAGCCTGCGCGGCGCCGATGCGGTCGGCGCGGCGCGCTGCGATCAAGGCGTCGTGCTGCTGCGCGCCATAGGCCGCCGATGGGTTGGCCGCGGGTGCGGTGGCTGCGATGGGCGGATTCGCGAAGGCCGCGGGTGAAGCACCCATGGCCAGCGCGCAAACGATCGGGGGAAATCCTCGTGCTGCTTGTTCGAGGTGACGAGACAAGGCGCAGGCAAGCGCCGACGGACGCCCACCCAAGACCGTGCCTCCAGCTTTTTTCTGGATGAACACTCTGCTCCCTTAAATTGCGCCTTTTGCGCGGCCTGGGGCCGCCGCAAAAGCCGAACTCCCGGCCCCGAATGCGTCGGGACCGAAAGCTCCATGAAAAATTGAATCTGCAATCGACTCTAGATAGAACTGTTAACAAAAGCAAACTTAAGTGCCAAGAAACGGTTCTAAATGTGAATAGATTGGCGTTTTTGGGGTCAGCGTTGACAGGTTCTGTCAGACAAGCGCGCTCGGAAACGGCGGCACGCACGGCCTAAGATCGCGTGATGAACGCATCCACGGCCTCCTCGTTGCCCCGTTACTGGTCCCAGCTCACGACGCGCGATTTCGCGGGGCTCGACGCGGCTTCCACCGTCGCGGTGCTGCCGCTGGGCGCGACCGAGCAACACGGGCCGCACCTGCCGCTGGGCGTGGACACGGTGCTGGCCGACGGCATCGTCGCCGCATCCTTGCCGCTGCTGCCGGCGGGGCTGCCGGTGCTGTTCCTGCCCACGCAGCAGATCGGCCTGAGCCCGGAGCACGCGCGTTTCGCGGGCACGCTCACGCTGTCGGCGCAGACGCTCATCCGTGTGTGGAACGAGATCGGCGCCGGCGTGGCGCGCGCGGGCGTGAAGAAGCTGGTGCTGTTCAATGCGCACGGCGGCCACGTGGGCGCGATGGACATCGTGGCGCGCGAGCTGCGCGCGGCGCACGGGCTCATCGTCTACAGCGTGAGCTGGTTCAACCTGCCGCTGGGCGAGGCCGGCGAGCGCTTCAGCGCGCACGAGCATCGATTCGGCGTGCATGCGGGCGAAATCGAGACTTCGATGATGCTGGCGCTGACGCCCCAGCTGGTGCGCATGGGCGAGGCGCGCGACTTCAGCTCGACGTCGCAGCAGCGCTCAGCCGACTACGCGCTGCTGGGCAACGGCAAGAGCGCCAAGCTGGGCTGGGCGATGGAGGACTACAACGCGCACGGCGCCGCCGGCAACGCGGCCGCGGCCACGCCCGAGAGCGGCCAGGCCGTGATCGATGCGGCCGCGCGGCAACTGGCGCTGCTGCTGGCCGAGGTGTCGCGGCTGCCGCTGAGCACCGCCAACACGGGGCCGCTGCCGTAGCCCCGCGGCTCAGGAAGCGGTGCGCGCCAGCACCCCGGCGAACATGTCCGTATCGACATTGCCGCCGCTCACGCTGATACCCACCGTCCTGCCGCGCCAGCGCTCCTGCTGCTGCAGCGCACCCGCCAGCGCCGCCGCGCCCGCGCCTTCGGCCACGTTGTGCGTGTCGCTGAAGAGGATGCGCATGGCCTCGGCCACTTCGTCGTCGGTGACGGCGATCACGTCGTCGGCTTCGCGCAAGATCACTTCCACCGACTCGGGCACCGGCGTGCGGCAGGCCATGCCGTCGGCCAGCCGCGTGGTCACAGGCGACTCGACCGGCTTGCCGGCGCGGAAGGAATCGCGGTAGGCCGTGGCGTGCGCGGACACCACGCCGATGAGCTTGGTCTTCGCCCCGCAATGCGCGCGCGCCGCAGCCGCGGCGGCAAAGCCGGAACCCAGGCCGATGGGCACGAACATCACGTCCGGTGGCGTGTGCGCCAGTGCGTCGAAGAACTCCACATAGGCCGTGGACACGCCGCGCACCAGTTCGCGGTGGAACGAAGGCACGCGGTGCAGTGCGTCGCGTTCGGCCAGCAGCGCCGCGTGTTCGGCGGCGGCCTGGAAGTCGTCGCCGTGCTCCACCAGCGTGACGCCGAGTGCGCGCATGGCCGCGTTCTTCTCGAGCGAGTTGCCATGCGGCACCACGATGGTCGCGGCCAGCCCATGGCGCCGCGCGGCGAAGCCGACCGACTGGCCGTGGTTGCCGCGCGTGGCGCTGATGGCGTGGCGCACGCCGGGCTGCTCGCGCGCCAGCGTCTCGAAGTAGGTCAGCCCGCCGCGGATCTTGAATGCCCCGGCCGGCGTGTGGTTCTCATGCTTGGCCCACACGGTGGCACCCAGGCGCCGGGCGAGCAGCGGCCATGCGTACTGCGGCGTGGGCGGCATGGCCGAGCGCACGGTGCGCTGCGCGGCCTCGATCTCTTCTCGGGTGAATCTCATCGGAGGTCCTTGCTCACTTGCGTTCGGTCAGCGCCACGCGCACCGCCAGCGCGGCCAGCACGCTGCCCATCACATAGCGCTGCGCGCGCAGCCAGCCCGCGCTTTGCGACAGCACCGCGGTGATGCTGGCGGCGCCGACGATCATCACGGTGTTGACCGCCGCGCTGGTCGCGATCTGGGCGGCGCCCAGCTGCATGCTCTGCAGCAGCACCGAGCCGCGCTCGGGATGGATGAACTGCGGAAAGAAAGATAGATAGAACATCGCCACCTTCGGGTTCAGCAGGTTCGTGAGAAACCCCATGCGGAACAGCCTGGCCGGCGGATCGGCCGGCAGCGCGCGGGCCTCGAAGGGCGCGTTGCCGCCGGGCTTGACGGCCTGCCATGCGAGCCACATCAGGTAGGCCGCGCCGGCGATGCGGATCGCGTCGAATGCGAGCGGCACGGCCAGCAGCAACGCGGTGAGGCCCAGCGCCGCCGCGAACAGGTGCACCAGAAAAGCCGCCAGCACGCCGCCCAGCGAGATGAGTCCGGCGCGGCGCCCCTGGATCAGCGTGCGCGATACGCAATAGATCATGTTCGGCCCCGGCGTGAGCGCCAGCAGCAGGGAGGCGAGGGCGAACCACGCGATTTCCGTGAGTGTCAGCATGATCGTCAGAGTCCTTTGGATTCGAGCGTGACGGGGCCGCGCGGCGTGTCGAGCAGCGCGACGAGATTGGGCGGGCCGGCATCGACGCGCATGTCCTGCATGCCGATGGCCGACAGGGCCGCCGCGAGGGCGGGTGCGCGCGGGTGCGTGGCCCGCAATGCGCGCATCGCAAGGCCGGACGCCGGCATCGCGTCGGTGGGGTGCACCGGTCCCCACTGGATCAGCGTGGGCAACGCGCCGTAGAACAGCCGCTGGCCGTCGTCGCGCACGGTGATCTGCCATTCGAGCCGGCCGGCCGGCGTGTCGCGCGAGGCTTCGAGCAACTGGCCGCGGTCGATGTGCGCATGCTCTTCGTGCGCCAGGGCGCGCATGGCCGCATGCGCGTCGGGCACGCGCGCGACGAAATGGATCAGCCGCGGCCCCTGCCGGGCCAGGCCGGCCCGCAGTTCGTGGTCGTCCAGGTCGAACCAGCGGCGCGTGCCCGGCCGCGAGGGCTGCCGCCCGGGCTCGATCGCGATGATTTCCAGGTAGGCCGCCGGGAATGCATCGCTCGCGATATTCAGCAGCCGGTTGTGCGTGCCCATCAGCGGATGGGTGCCACCCGGCCCCGGCATGACGCCGAGCGTGGCTTCGCACCACGCCACGCCCTCGTCGAGCGAGGCCGCGGCGATCACGAGGTGGTCGAGTCGCGCACGCATGGCGGTCGTCATGCCTACAGCGTGACCTGGCCGTCGATGCAGGTCACGGCGTCGCCGCCGACCCAGATCCGGCCTTCGGCGTCGCGCTCGATGTACACGCGCCCGGCGCGGCCGAGGCACTGGCCTTGCGCCGCGAGATAGCGCTCGGGCATGTGGCCGTCGGCGATCAGCCACTCGGCCAGGCTCGCGTTCAGGCTGCCGGTGACCGGGTCTTCCTGCACGCCGACGGGCTCGGCGAAGGCGCGCACCTCGAGGTCGATCTTCGCGCCGTCGTCGTACTCGGCGGCCGGGCGGTTGCCGAAGGCGCGGGCCTCGCGGTTGGAGCGGCCGATCAGCGGCGAGGTGTCGATGGCCGCGGGAACGCCCGCCACGCCGGCCTTCACGCCGAGCTCCTTGAGCGTGCGGTGGTCGGGCGTGAGCGCCAGCACGGCGTCGGCGTCATTGACCAGCAGGCCGAACCAGACCGGGCCGTTGTCGAGCACCTGCGCCGCAATGATCTGCTGCGCCTTCAGGCCCAGCGCGCCAGCCACCTTGGCCAGCAGCGCGGGGCTGGGCGCGCTGCGCTTGAGCGGCGGCGCGGCAAAGGCCAGGCGTTCGCCCTCGCGGCGCAGCGGCACCAGGCCCGCGCCGCATTGCTGCACCACCATGCCGGGCGCCTTGGGCTTGCCGCCGGCCTGCAGCCATGCATGGCAGCTGCCGATGGTCGGGTGGCCGGCAAAGGGCAGCTCGCCACCGGGCGTGAAGATGCGCACGCGGTAGTCGGCCGTCGGTTCGGTGGGCGGCAGCAGGAAGGTGGTCTCGGACAGGTTGGTCCACTGCGCGAAGCGCTGCATCGCGGCGTCGTCGAGGCCGTCGCCGTCGATCACCACGGCCAGCGGATTGCCGCGGTAGGCCGTGGCCGTGAAGACGTCGACTTGCTTGAAGGGGCGGGATTTCATCAGTTTCATTCGAGGCTTAGATCGAGCACGCCGCGCGTGCCGGGGCGGGAAAGGAGATCGGCGTACCAGCGCTCCACGTTCGGCCAGCTCGGCCGGCGGTATTCGGCCGCGGGCAGGCCGAACCAGCGGTGCGCCTCGCAGCCGACGGGGATGTCGGCCATGGTGAAGCTGTCGCCGCCGAGATAGGCGCGCCTGGCCAGGTGCGCGTCGAGAATCGCGAACAGCGCCTCGCTCTCGCGCACCGAGGCGTCGATGAGCGCGCTCTGGCGTTCCGACGGCGGCGTGCGCACCCACTGGATGAAGGCGTCGCGGCTCGCGCGGTTGAGCGTGGTCTGCTGCCAGTCCATCCAGCGTTCGGCGTCGAAGCGCGCGGGCAGTTCGCTCGGGTAGAAATTGCCGTGCGAATGCCTGGCGCAGAGGTAGCGCACGATCACGTTCGACTCCCACAGCGTCACGCGCTCGGCGCCTTCGCCGTCGTCGATGGCGGGCACCATGGCATTCGGGTTGAGCGCCAGGTATTCGGGCGTCTGCACGATGCCGAACTTGCCGCCGGCCTCGGTGCGCTGGAAGTCGAGCCCGAGTTCCTGCGCGCACCACACCACCTTGCGGACGTTGATCGAGCTGATGCGGCCCCAGATATTGAGCATGGTCGGGTTCTTTCTTTTGCAGGTTCTTCGGCGGCTCAGGGCCGCATGATGCGCGCGGTGCCCGACACGCGGATGGAGCTGCCCGGCACGGGCGAGATGTCGGCGTGCAGGCGCGACAGCATGCCCATGTCTTCGCCCTGCACCACGTCGATGGCGCCGCCGTGCGGCCAGCCGATGTCGCGCAGGTAGCCGGCCAGCGCGGCCGTGGCGGCGCCGGTGGCGGGGTCTTCGTACACGCCGCCGGACGCGAAAGGGTTGCGCGTGTGCAGCCGCTGCGCGGTCTCGGCAAAGACCAGCACGATGGTCGTGAGCCCGGCGCGGGCCATCAGCGCGCGGCCGGCTTCCAGCTCGTAGTGCATCGCCGAAAGCGCCGCGCGGCTATTCAGGGCCAGCACCAGATGGTCGGCACCCGCGTGGGCGATGGCCGGCGGGATGCGCGGATCCAGGTCTTGCCGGGCATGGCCGAAAAGGGCCAGGGCCTCGGCCACAAGCTCGGGCGACGCCGCGGCGCTGCGCGTGGGCGGCGACTGCAGCGCGGCCTCGACCAGGCTGCCGCTGCGCCGGCCTTCCACCGTGATCCGCGCATTGTTGAGCGCGAGCGGAAACACGCCGTCGCCTTGCTGCATTGCCAGCGCGGCACCCAGCGCGATCGTCGCGTGGCCGCAGAAGGGCACTTCGGACTGCGGCGCGAAGTAGCGCACGCGCCAGCCGCCGTCATCGGCGCGGGCGGCGAACGCGGTTTCCGAAAAGCCGACTTCCGCGGCAATGCGCTGCATCTGCGCCGCGGGCGGCAGCGCATCGGCGATGACGACGCCGGCGGGGTTGCCGCCCGTCTCGCCATCGGAGAAGGCCGCGATCTTCAGAACGTTCATGGCAAGCCCTCTTCAGCGAGGTGAAGGACGATCGAGGAAGAGCAGGCGCACGGCCAGCCCCAGCATCACGGCGGCCAGCAGGCCGCTCTGGAACCGCGCCGCGCCGGGCCGGTCGTGCAGCCAGCGGCCGATCTGCCCGCTGCACGCGCCCAGCAGCGTATTGAAGGCCAGCGCGGCCATCGACAGCACCACGCCGAGCTGCACCAGCTGCAGCGGCACGCTGCCGCGCGAGGGGTCGACGAACTGCGGCAGAAACACCATGAAGAACAGCAGCGCCTTCGGATTGACAAGGTTGTTCAGCAGCGCCATGCGCACGATGCGGCCGAAGCCGGCCGGCTGCGCCCGCGCGCCGACGCGAAGGCCGCCGCCGCTTCGCAGCGCCTGCACCGCCAGCCACACCAGGTACAGCGCGCCCGCATAACGCAGCACGTCGAACGACGGCGGCCACGCCGCCACCAGCGCGGTGACGCCGGTGGCCGCGAACAGCGTGTGCACCAGGTCGGCCGCCGAGATGCCGACGGCCGCCGCGAACCCGCCGCGCGGACCATGGGCCACGCCGTGCGAGAGCACGAACGCCATGTTCGGGCCCGGCGACAGGAACAGCGCCAGTACCGCGAGCAGGAAGAGCGAGAGCGTCGCGAGGCCGATCAAGGAAAGGCTCCTGTGAGGCTTTCAGATCTGCGCGGCTGCGAGCTGCCTGTCGCCGAGCAGCACCAGTTCTTCGCGCAGCGTCTGTGCCAGCGCGGCGATGGCGGTGTCGATCTCTTCCACGCTCGCGGTCACGAACGACAGGCGCAGCGTGCGCGGATCGCCTTCGCCCGCGTAGAACGGCGCGCCCGGCACGAAGGCCACGTTGCGCTCCACCGCCTTGGGCAGCAGCGTGACGGTGTCGACGCCCTCGGGCAGGCGCGCCCACAGGAACATGCCGCCCTTGGGCGCGTTGAACTTCACGTCCAGGCCGGCCATCTCGCGTTTGAGCGCGGCGATCATCGCGTCGCGCTGGCGCTTGTAGAGGGCGCGGATGGTGGGCACGTGGCGGTCCAGGAAGCCGTCCTTCATGACGGCCGAAACCATGCGCTGCGTGAAGATCGGCGTGTGCAGGTCGACCGCCTGCTTGGCCTGCAGCAGCTTCGGGTAGATCGACTTGGGCGCCACCAGGAAGCCCAGGCGCAGGCCGGGAGCCAGCACCTTCGAGAACGAGCCCAGGTAGATCACGCCTTCGGGGTTGCGCGCGGCCAGCGGCAGCGGCGGGGCTTCGTCGAACCAGAGCTCGCCGTAGGGGTTGTCCTCGACGATCGGCAGGTTGGCTTGCGCGGCGGCGGCGGACACGGCGGCGCGGCGCTCCTCGGTCATGGTGCGGCCGGTGGGGTTCTGGAAATTGGGCAGCAGGTAGACGAAGCGCGCGTCCTTGGCCTTGGCCACGAGGTCGTCGACGATCACGCCTTCGTCGTCGCTGGCCACGCCCACGGGGGTCGGCTCCATCGGGCCGAAGGCCTGCAGCGCGCCGAGGTAGGTGGGCGTCTCGACCAGCACCTTGCTGCCCGGATCGATCAGCACCTTGGCGACGAGGTCCAGCCCCTGCTGCGAGCCGGTGGTGATGAGCACCTGCGAGGCGTCGACGTCCCAGGGCAGCATGTCGGCCACGGCCTGGCGCAGCGGCGCGTAGCCTTCGCTGGCGGCGTACTGCAGCGCGGCCTGGCCGTCGTTGTGCAGCACTTCGGCGCAGGCGTCGGCGAACGCCTGGATCGGGAAGGTCTTGGGCGAGGGCAGGCCGCCGGCCAGGCTGATGATGCCGGGGCGCTCGGTGACCTTCAGGATTTCACGCAGCACCGAGGGGTTCATCTTTGCGGCGCGGGCGGCGAGTTTCCAGTTCATGGCTTTCTTCTTTCAGGCGGTGAGGTGAGATTCGAAGGAGAGGGTACGGCGGATCAGCGTCCGTGCGGGCTGGCCTTGCGGGCGGCGGCAGGCGTCATTTTCGGCGCTGCGGCCTGTGCCGGGTTGGTGGCGGGGCTGGCCGGCTGCGACAGCCGCTTGCCCACGACCACGGTGGACACCACCGCGATCGCGAAGCCCAGCGTCACCACGTCGAGCGGCTCGCCCAGCAGCGGGATCGACGCCAGGATCGACAGGAATGGTTGCAGCAGTTGCGTCTGGCTCACACGCAGCGCCCCGCCCAGCGCCAGGCCGCGATACCAGGCGAAGAAGCCGATCCACATCGAGAACATGCCCACGTACACGAAGGCGAGCCAGGCCGAGGTGGCAACGGGCTGCCGCGGCCAAAGCGCCAGCGTGGCCGGCAGCGTGACGGGCAGCGCCATCACGCAGACCCAGCAGATCACGCGCTCGGCGCCCAGCGACGGCGTGACCTGCGCGCCGTAGATGTAGCCGAACGATGCCGCGACGACCGCGCCGACCAGCAGCAGGTCGGCCCACTCGAAGCCGAAGCCGTGCCCCGCCTGGCTGGCGCGCAGCACCGAGAACACCACCACCAGCAGGCTGCCCGCGATGGCGCAGAGCCAGAAACCCAGCCGTGCGCGCTGGTGCAGCACCCAGGCCGCCACGGCCGCGGTGACCAGCGGCAGCAGCGCCGTCACCACCGCCGCATGGCTGGCCGTGACCACGCGCAGCGCGTAGGCCAGCAGCAGCGGAAAGCCGACGGCATTGCCCAGCACCGCGATGCCCAGCGGCCGCCACTGGTGCGGCGCCGGGCGCGGCGAGCGCGTCACCAGCAGGAAGACGGCCGACAGCACGCCCGCCAGCGCCGCGCGCCCGAGCGTGACGAACCAGGGCGACAACTGCGGCGCGTCTTGAGAGCCGGTGGCCAGCCGCGTCATCGGCAGCGTGATGGCGAACATGGCCACGCCGACGACGCCGAGCCACATGCCCAGCGTCTCGTCCTTGATGCCCGGCCTCATACGCTCACCATCCACCAGGCGGTGAGCACCAGCACCAGGCCCATCGCGCGGTTGAACCACAGCAGCCGCGCGCCTTTGGACAACCAATCGCGCAGCAGGGCACCGACCAGCGCATAGGCGAAGTTGCTGGCGAAGGCGAAGAACAGCATCACCGGCGCCACGATGGCGAAGCGGCGCAGCGCATCGGGCTGCCCGGCGATCCAGCCGGCCACTAGCGTGAGCGCCAGCAGCCAGGCCTTGATGTTGACGAACTGCAGCATCACGCCCTGGCCGAAGCCGACCGACAGCCTGGCGCTGTCGGCGTTGCCGAGCGTCGCGCTGCCGCTGAGCTTCCAGGCCAGCCACAGCAGATAGCCGATGCCCAGGGCCTTGATGGCCACCCGCAGCGGCGGCACCGCCACCACCAGCGCGCCGATGCCTGCGGCGCACAGCACCAGAAGCAGCGTCCAGCCGACCGGCACCGCGACCACGAAGCGCATCGCGCGCGGCAGGCCGCCGTTGGCCGCCAGGGCGGTCGAGAGCGTGGTGTTGGGACCGGGCGAGAAACTCATCGCCGTGGCCAGCACCAGCAGCGCGGTGAATTCTTGCCAGTTCATGACACACACTCTAAACTTGAGACCATTACAGTTCCAGTACAGATGATCGAACAAACACTGAAACTGTATTGGTCATTCCTTCGGCACAGAGCCCACAAGGCTCTTCTGGAACACGGGCACGCATGCTGACAAGAACCTCCACCCAGTCGCTCACGGGCCAGCTGGCCGACCGGCTGGCCGAACGCATCCGTACCCGGCTGCTGCCGCCCGGCGCGCGGCTGCCCTCCGTGCGCGAATGCGCGCGGCAGCAGGGGGTGAGCCCCTACACGGTCGTCGCCGCGTACGACCAGCTCCTGGCGCAGGGGCTGGTCGAAGCCCGCCGGCAGCGCGGCTTCTATGTGCGCGACGCCGCGCCGGTACAGGAAGGTCGCCTGGCCAATCGCACCAATGGCACCCATGGGACCAATGGCCCGGATGCCATCGGCATGCCGGCGGCCATCGCCGTGCAGATGATGGCCTCGCGCGTGCCGGCCGACGCCAGTTCGCTGATCCGCAGCATGTTCCACCGGCCCAGCGACAAGCCGCAGCCGGGCATGGGCGTGTTCCCGCCCGACTGGATGTCGTCGACCTTCATGCCCACGGCCGTGCGGCGCATGACCAGCACGGCCGCCCTGCAGGAGCTGTCGCTCCAGTACGGCGAGCCCGCCGGCGACATGAGCCTGCGGCGCAGCCTGTCGCAGAAGCTGGTGGGCATCAACGTGCCGGCCACGCCCGACCAGATCGTGACCACCATCGGCGCCACCCATGCGCTGGACATCGTGAGCCGCACGCTGCTTCGCGCGGGCGACCCGGTGATGGTCGAGGAGCCGGGATGGGCGCTCGAATTCGCGCGGCTCGAGGCGCTGGGCATGCGCATCCTGCCGGTGCCGCGCCGCGCCGACGGACCCGATCTGGAGGTGATGGCGCAGTACTGCAAGCTGCACAGCCCCAAGCTGTTCGTGAGCGTGAGCGTGCTGCACAACCCGACCGGCTACAGCCTCACGCCGGGCAGCGCGCACCGCGTGCTCAAGCTGGCGAACGAGCACGACTTCCACATCGTCGAGGACGACACCTACAGCCACCTCGCGCCCGAGCACGCCACCCGGCTCAGCGCGCTCGACGGGCTGCAGCGCACCATCTACGTGAGCGGCTTCGCCAAGATCCTGGCGCCCAACTGGCGCATCGGTTTCCTGGCCGCGCCGCCCGCGCTGAAGGAGCGGCTGCTCGAGACCAAGCTGCTGGCCACGCTGACCTCGCCCACGCTCTTCGAGCGGGCGCTGTCGTGGTGCATCGACCAGGGCCAGCTGCGCCGGCATTCGGAGCGGGTGCGCATCCGCCTCGACGGGGCGCGAGGGCGGGCGGTGAAGCTCGCCATGTCGCACGGCTGCACCTTCGCGTCGGAGCCGGCGGGGCTGTTCGGCTGGGTCGACACGGGCGTGGACACCGACGCGCTCACGCAGCGCATGCTCGACCAGGGCTACCTGCTGGCGCCGGGCTCGCTGTTCCATGCGCGCCGGCCGCCGAGCACCATGATGCGCATCAACTTCGCGACCTCGCAGGACGCCACTTTCTGGAAGGTTTTCAGCAAGGTCCGCGACGAACTCTGACGGCAGGTAAATCCCCGCGCCGGCCGGGCCGGACGGCAAGGGCTTGGAGTAAGCTGGGAACACAAGAAAACCCTCCCAGGAGACCTTCCGCATGAGCAACGCCAGCAAGCCCTTCGACTTCAGCCAGTTCGTCCCCGGATTCGACTTCCTGAAGAACCTCGCCGGCGGCGCCGCGGCGGGTGCAGGCGCCGGTTCGGTGCCGGGAATTCCGAGCCTCGCGAGCTGGGTCGCACCAACCCTGAGCGTGGAAGAAGTCGACAAGCGCATCCAGGAACTCAAGACGGTCCAGTACTGGCTCGAGCAGAACGGCCATGCGCTCAAGGCCACCATCCAGGCGCTCGAGGTGCAGAAGATGACGCTGTCGACGCTGCGCGGCATGAACGTGCGCATGGAAGACATCGCCAGCGCGTTCACCAAGCAGGCTGCTGCCATGGCCCCGGCGCCCGCGGCAGCAGCCTCGGCAGCCCCGGTCGAGCCGGAGCCCGAGGAGGTCGAGGAAGAAGACGAGCTGCCCGAGGAAGAGGAAGCGCAGGCGCCGCAGAAAACGAAGACGCGCGCGCGTCCGGCCGCCGCGAAATCGAAGGCCGGCGAGGGCGCCGGCGTGATCGATCCCATGCAGTGGTGGGGCTCGCTCACCGAGCAGTTCCAGCAGATCGCCAGCTCGGCGCTGCAGGACGCCGCGCAGCTGAAGGTGCCGGCCATGGCCCAGCCGCTGGCCGACGCGGTCGGCAAGGCGATGGGCGGCAAGCCGGCGGCAACCAAGGCCCGCAAGCCCGTTGCCGCGGCAAAGAAGGCGGCGGCTCCGGCCGCCAGGAAAAAGACGTCGACCGCCGCGCGCAAGCGAACCTCCAGCCGGCGCTGACGTCATACCCATACATTTTTTGGAAAGAACGGGTTGGCACGCATCATGAAACTGTTTCCCTCCGGTCATGCCACCCATCCGCAATGGCGCATGGCGGCCGGCCTCGTGCTGGCCCAGTTGCGCGCACAGATGGCATTGCCCGACTACGCGCCGTCGCCGACGCTCGGGCTGCTCTACATCACCGACCACTACGCCGCCGAGGCGCAGGACATCCTCGACCACCTGAGCGCCGAACTGCCCGAGGTGACCGACTGGTCGGGCACCGTCGGCATCGGCGTGGCGGCCAACAACGCCGAATACTTCGACGAGCCCGGCATGACGCTGATGCTCTGCGCGCTGCCGAGCGACCAGTACCGGGTGTTCTCCGGCGTCGCGCCGCTGGGCAACTCCGAAATGAGCGGCTTCGAGGCCCACACCGCGCTGGTGCACGCCGACCCGGCCACGCCCGACCTGACCGAGCTGATCGCCGAGATGGCGGGCCGCACCGACACCGGCTACCTGTTCGGCGGGCTCTCGTCGGGCCGTGGCGGCGCGCTTCAGTTCGCGGTCGGCGGCAACGGCAACATCCGCGGCCATGGGGCGGCGGGCGGTGTGTTCTCGGGCGGCCTGTCGGGCGTGGTGTTCGGCGACGGCGTGCGGCTGGTGTCGCGCGTCACGCAGGGCTGCCAGCCGCTGCGCTCGGGCGCGGTGCGCAAGCGCGAGATCACCGAGGCCGACGGCAACCTGCTGCTCAGGCTCGACGGCGAACCGGCCCTGGACGTGCTGCTGGCCGACCTGCAGGTGTCGCTGGAGAGGCCGCAGGAAGCCATCGACGCCGTGCGCAACACGCTGGTCGGGCTGGCCGACGCGGGCAGCGACGGCATCCGCCGCACCGGCGACCTGGGCGCCGACGTGCTGGTGCGCCACATCATCGGGCTCGACCCGACGCGGCGCGGCATCGCGATTGCCGACACGGCCGAAGCCGGCATGCGGCTGACCTTCTGCCGCCGCAATGCGCAGGCGGCGCGGGCCGACCTGATGCGCATCTGCGCCGAGATCCGCGAAGAGCTGGAGCCCGAAGAGCAGACGCTGGCCACCGCGCGCGCCGTGGCTGCCGGCGAGGCCGAGGCGGCGCCGCATCCGGCGCGGCGCATCGCGGGTGCGGTGTACGTGAGCTGTTCCGGGCGTGGCGGCCCGCATTTCGGCGCGCCGGGCGCCGAGTTGCAGATCGTGCGGCACGCGCTGGGCGACGTGCCGCTGGTCGGGTTCTTCGCCGCCGGGGAGATCGCGCGGCACCACCTGTATGGCTATACGGGGGTGTTGACGGTGTTCACGTCCAACGACTGAACACCTTTCAGCCTCGGATCATGCCGGCTGCAGCATGCGTGGCTGCGGCGCCGGCATCCCCGTGAACGCGAAATCCACCTCCGGTGCGAGCCCGCTCACGATACGCGCGATCGACTTGCCGGAGCCGCAGGCATGCGTCCAGCCGAGCGTGCCGTGGCCGGTGTTGAGGAACAGGTTGGCGAGCTTCGTCTTGCCGATCAGCGGCACGTTGCTTGGCGTGGCGGGGCGCAGGCCGGTCCAGAACTGGGCCTGCGTGGTGTCGCCGGCGCCGGGGAACAGCTCTTCGACACGGCGCACGATGGCTTCGCAGCGCACGCGGTTCAGGTCGCGGTCGTAGCCGTTGAGCTCCGCCGTGCCGGCGATGCGCAAGCGGTCGCCGGATTCCGAGGTGTAGCGTGAGAACACGAGCTTGAATTCGTCGTCGGTCAGCGAGACCTGATGCGCTTTGGAGGCGTCCTTGACGGGCAGCGTGACCGAATAGCCCTTGGCCGGATAGATCGGCAGGCGGATGCCCAGCGGCGCCGCGAGCAGCGGGCTCAGCGAGCCCATCGCCATCACGAAGGCGTCGCCGCGAATGCGCTGGAAGCGGCCTTCGGCATCGGTGACCTCCACGTGGTCGATGCTGCCGCCGGCCTCGCGCAGGGCGGTGACGGTGTGGCTCATCAGGAATTTCACGCCGGCTTCGGCCGCGAGCCGGGAGAGTTCGCGCGCGAAGCGGTTGGCATCGCCGGATTCGTCCTCGGCTGTGTAGGTCGCGCCGGCCAGCTTGGGGCGGATGTGGGCGAGGGCGGGCTCGATCTTCACGGCCTCGTCTGCCGAGATGACCTGGCGTTCGCATCCCAGGGCGCGCATCTGCTCGGCGGGCGCGAGGGCGCCGTCGAATTCCTTCTGCGTCGTATAGAAGTGGAGGATGCCCTGGGTTCGCTGGTCGTAGGCGATGCCGGTGTCGCGGCGCAACTGTTGCAACATCGAGCGGCTGTATGTGCCAAGACGCACGATCTGCTCGATGTTGTGGCGGGTGCGCGCCGGCGTGCATTCGCGCAGGAACTGCAGGCCCCACAGCCACTGGCGCATGTCGGCGCGGATGCGGAACAGCAGCGGGGCGTCTTCCTTGCCCAGCCATTGCAGCACCTTGAGCGGCGCGCTGGGGTTGGCCCAGGGTTCGGCATGGCTGACGGAAATCTGCCCGCCATTGGCGAAGCTGGTTTCGGCGGCCGGGGTGGCCTGCCGGTCGATCACGGTCACTTCGTGGCCGAGTTGCTGGAGGTAGTAAGCCGAGGTCACGCCGAGCAGGCCGGCGCCAAGAACGATCACGCGCATTTCAAGTACCTTTGAGGTGCTGCGCTTGAACGGCGGGCGAGGGTGAATACTATTGAATTAATAGCAAGCAACCGGACGACCGCTGTCCAAGTTGCCGCTCCCCCTGTCCTCGGTACCTGAGAGATTCATTCGTTGCGCCATTGCAACGAATTTGCTCCTTCGGTGCGCCACGTGAAGTGGCGTCTCTCCAGACGGCGTTTCAGTTGATGCAGTACTGACCCCTTGCCGAAATCCAAGACTTCGTCGGGCCGACCTGAGCGTTTATGGGAGTTTGCGCCTTCGGTAGGGCCACCGGGGTGGCCCGCTCTCCTGCGGTATCGCGAACGATTGTAAACACGCCGAGGGCAGAACGGTAACGTCTTGTGTTTCCGCCAATTGGCCCAATGGGATAATCGAACGTTAATGTTCATTGCGACACGGCGATGACTTTCAACTTCAGGGGACCCCATGATCTTGGTTACCGGCGGCGCTGGCTTCATTGGCGCCAATTTCGTACTCGACTGGATCGCGAGCAGCGACGAGCCTGTCGTGAACCTCGACAAGCTGACCTACGCCGGCAACCTCGAGACGCTCGCATCGCTCAAGAACAACCCACGGCACATCTTCGTGCAGGGCGACATCGGCGACAGCGCCCTGGTCGACCGCCTGCTGGCCGAGCACAAGCCGCGCGCCGTGGTCAACTTTGCCGCTGAATCGCATGTGGACCGCTCGATCCACGGCCCCGAAGACTTCGTGCAGACCAACGTGCTCGGCACCTTCCGCCTGCTCGAATCGGTGCGCGGCTACTGGAGCGCGCTGCCGGCCGACCAGAAAACGGCCTTCCGTTTCCTGCATGTGTCGACAGACGAGGTCTACGGCTCGCTTTCGAAGACCGACCCGGCCTTCACCGAAGAGAACAAGTACGAGCCCAACAGCCCGTACTCGGCCAGCAAGGCCGCCAGCGACCACCTCGTGCGCGCCTGGCACCACACCTACGGCCTGCCGGTGCTCACCACCAACTGCTCCAACAACTACGGCCCGTTCCACTTCCCCGAGAAGCTCATCCCGCTGATGATCGTCAACGCGCTGGCCGGCAAGCCGCTGCCCGTGTACGGCGACGGCATGCAGGTGCGCGACTGGCTCTACGTGAAGGACCACTGCAGCGCCATCCGCCGCGTGCTCGAGGCCGGCAAACTGGGCGAGACCTACAACGTGGGCGGCTGGAACGAGAAGCCGAACATCGAGATCGTCAATACCGTGTGCGCGCTGCTGGACGAGCTGCGCCCCAAGGCAGACGGCAAGCCCTACAAGGAGCAGATCACCTACGTCACCGACCGCCCCGGCCACGACCGCCGCTACGCCATCGACGCACGCAAGCTCGAAGCCGAACTCGGCTGGAAGCCCGCCGAGACCTTCGACACCGGCATCCGCAAGACCGTCGAGTGGTACCTCGCGAACAGCGAGTGGGTGCGCAACGTGCAAAGCGGCGCCTACCGCGAGTGGGTCGAGAAGCAATACGACGCAAAGGCCGCGGCATGAAGCTGCTGCTGCTGGGCAAGGGCGGACAGGTCGGCTGGGAACTGCAACGCAGCCTTGCGCCGCTGGGCGAACTGGTGGCGCTCGACTTCGACAGCACCGATTTCCACGCCGACTTCAGCAGGCCGGAGCAATTGGCCGAGACGGTGCTGAAGGTCCGCCCCGACGTGATCGTGAATGCCGCAGCACACACGGCCGTCGACAAGGCCGAGAGCGAACCCGAATTCGCGCGCAAGCTCAACGCCACGTCGCCCGGCGTGGTGGCCGAAGCCGCCCAGCAGATCGGCGCGCTGATGGTGCACTACTCGACCGACTACGTCTTCGATGGCAGCGGCAGCAAGCCCTGGAAGGAAGACGACGCGACCGGCCCGCTCAGCGTGTACGGCCAGACCAAGCTCGAAGGCGAGCAACTGGTGGCGCAGCACTGCCCGCGCCACCTGATCTTCCGCACAAGCTGGGTGTACGCGGCACGCGGCGGCAACTTCGCCAAGACCATGCTGCGCCTGGCCAAGGAGCGCGACAAGCTGACCGTCATCGACGACCAGTTCGGTGCGCCCACTGGTGCCGAGCTGCTGGCCGACGTGACGGCCCATGCCATCCGCGCCACGCTGCAGGATCCGGCCAAGGCCGGGCTCTATCACGCGATTGCGGGCGGTGAAACGACATGGCACGGCTATGCGCGCTTCGTGCTCGAAATGGCGCAGCAGGCCGGCGTCGAGCTCAAGGCCGGCCCGCAGGCTGTCGAGGCCGTGCCGACCAGCGCCTTCCCGACCCCGGCGAAGCGCCCGCACAACTCGCGTCTTGACACCACCAAGCTGCAGACCACTTTCGGCCTGCGCCTGCCGCCCTGGCAGGAAGGCGTTGCGCGCATGCTGCGCGAGACGCTTTGAAGAACAAACACCCACGAAAAAACAAAAGCATGACCAAGACGACGCAACGCAAAGGCATCATCCTGGCCGGCGGTTCGGGCACCCGCCTGCACCCGGCCACGCTTGCCATGAGCAAGCAGCTGCTGCCGGTGTACGACAAGCCGATGATCTACTACCCGCTGAGCACGCTGATGCTCGGCGGCATGCGCGACATTTTGATCATCAGCACGCCGCAGGACACGCCGCGGTTCCAGCAACTGTTGGGTGATGGCAGCCAGTGGGGCATCAATCTGCAGTACGCGGTTCAACCGAGTCCGGATGGGCTGGCGCAGGCTTTCATCATTGGTGAGAAGTTCGTAGGGAATTCGCCCAGTGCGCTGGTGTTGGGGGACAACATCTTTTATGGGCATGACCTGGCACATCTGCTCGGCGGTGCTGATGCGAAGAACTCTGGTGCCACCGTCTTTGCTTATCACGTGCACGACCCCGAGCGGTATGGAGTGGTGGCATTCGACGCCAAGGGCAAGGCCAGCAGCATCGAAGAAAAGCCGCTGAAGCCGAAGAGTAGCTATGCGGTGACGGGCCTCTACTTCTACGACAACCAGGTCGTAGATATCGCGAAGGCGGTGAAGCCGAGCGCGCGCGGGGAACTGGAAATCACGGCGGTAAATCAGGCGTACCTAGACCTCGACCAGCTCAATGTGCAGATCATGCAGCGCGGCTACGCGTGGCTGGATACTGGCACGCACGAGAGCCTGCTTGAAGCGGGCCAATTCATTGCGACGCTTGAACATCGCCAAGGGCTGAAGATTGCCTGCCCGGAAGAAATCGCTTGGCGCAACGGATTTATCGATCGCGATCAGTTGGCCAAGCTTGCCGCGCCGCTGCAAAAGAATGGTTACGGCAAATACCTAAACCACCTGCTCGCCGAGGAGGTTCGCTCATGAATGTGGTCAAAACCGCCATTCCAGAGGTGCTGATCATCGAGCCGAAAGTATTCGGCGATGCGCGTGGTTTCTTTTTCGAGAGCTTCAACCAGCGCGCATTTGACGAGGCGGTTGGCAAGAAGTTTGAATTCGTTCAAGACAACCATTCCAAATCGTCGCGTGGCGTGCTCCGAGGCTTGCACTACCAGATCCAGAATGCGCAGGGCAAACTAGTGCGCGTTGCCCGCGGCGCAGTGTTCGACGTGGCAGTAGACATTAGGCGGTCGTCGTCAACTTTCGGCCATTGGGTCGGCACTGAACTTAACGACCAGAACCACAAGCAACTGTGGATTCCGCCAGGGTTCGCGCACGGGTTTCTTGTTTTGAGTGAAAGCGCGGATTTTTTGTACAAGACCACTGACTATTACTCGCCCGAGCATGAGAGGTGCATCGCTTGGAACGACGCACATCTGCGTATCGAATGGCCTGATATCGGCGTTCTGCCGCAATTGTCGAAAAAGGATAGCGAAGGTTTACCGCTGAGGCAGGCAGATACCTTTGACTGAAAAAATTTCGCGCCCCGCAAAAAATTTGCTGATCAAAATTACATTGCTCCAATTCACTGCGATCTTGACGATGTTCTCGGCATCGGCGCACTTTTGAAGGCTTCGAACCGGTCGAGCGGATTTTCAATAATGCAGGCTTATGAGTTGTGGAAGTAGATAATGAATGTTAAGGATGTGCTGGCACGCGCTGTCCGGTATATGAGGGAATATCGAGCCGCCAGCTTGGTTAAAAGGTCTGGCTTCTTCGACAAGGACTGGTATCTAACGAGGAACCCGGACGTTTCAGCTAGCGACGCGTTGTCGCACTTCCTTCGTTTCGGAGGAAAAGAAGGAAGAGCTCCGAGCGAGAAATTCGACTCGGCGTGGTATCTCCAGACGTACAAGGATGTTGCGCTCAGCGGAGCAAATCCACTTGTCCACTATCTCCAGTGGGGAACCAGCGAAGGACGTGAAATAGCTGGCACTTATTCAGCTGTTGCCGGTTCTCCGAACTCCTATTCGATCAATGGCGTTTTGCTAAGCGAACAAGAGGCTCGTGACCTTGAAATTCTTCGAGCTACCGACCTGTTCGATCCCGAGTGGTATCTGGAGACTTATCCCCATCTTCAAGGTCAGGATCCTTATCTGCATTTCCTGCGATATGGCGGGTTCGAAGGACTAAAGGGAAGTGAAGAATTCGATTGTGCTTGGTACGGAGAAATCTACCCCGATGTGGTTCTGCACAACGTGCACCCACTGCTCCACTATCTGGAGCACGGAATCAAAGAAGGCCGCTTTAAGGGCATGAGTCCAAAGATCTCGGCCGTCGTGAAACAAACGGTCGCAGATTTAATGGCGCTCGATCCAGAAATCGAAGCTTGCCATCCCTTGCATGGGAAGCACCTTCGGCTTAGACCCAATTTCAGTATTCCATCGGACGAACTCGGTATCGCTTGGCGAGATATCTTCAACGATCTTCCAGACGGGATCGAGCACATCCTTTTCATGCCTTGGTTGGTCAAGGGTGGCGCAGACTTAGCCGGCGTAAATATGGTGCGGGCGGCTCAGGAAAAACTGGGCGTCCGGGCCGTGCTACTGGTGTTGACGGACCATGCGAACGTGGATGCCTTCGATTGGTTGCCCACGGGAACGCAAGTGCTGGTTCTTTCCGACTACGACGCAAAGCTAAATCAAAAACAAAGGCAACGAATCGTCGAAGCTCTGATATTTGCAGTTCAACCAGCGTCAATCATGAATGTAAACAGCTTGGCGTGTTGGGATGCCATTCTGGAAAAGGGCCGCGCCTTCAAAAAAATCTGTCGAATTCATGTGGCACTGTTTTGCCGTGACTTTACTGAAGACGGCCGTGGTGCAGGTTATGCGGACACCCACTTTCGGGCTGGCATCATCAATGTCGATACGGTGTATTTCGATACTCAAGTATTTTTAAACGAAGTGGCTGAAAGATTCGGCTTGACTGAGTCGCTCAAACAGAAGTTGAAATTCTTGCCGCAGCCAGCATTGGATGATATTCATTCCCTGCATGACAATGAATTGTCGCCCAATCCGCAACCCGCTGTGTTCTGGGCCGGACGATTCTGTTATCAAAAAAATACGGAGTTGCTGGTTCGAATTATCAAGAAGAAACCGCCTGTGACACTGGACGTGTATGGAGGAGGTGAGGTCGCGCGTGAGAATGAGTTGAAATCGCTCGCGAGTGAATTTCAAAACGTCAGTGTTCTTGGTTTTTTTTCATCATTCAATAAACTTCCGCTGCAAAAATACAGCGCATTTCTTTTTACTTCGCGCTTCGAGGGGATGCCAACTGTGCTTATCAACGCGGCTGCGGCAGGCGTTCCGATCATTGCGAGCAATGTGGGTGGCGTATCGGAACTCGTTACGCCGGAAACTGGTTGGTTGATCGACGCGCTGGACGACGAAAATGCATACTGCGCGGCAATTCAGCAAATTGTCGGCGATCCCGCAGAGGTCGCAAAGCGTCTGGAAGCGATGAGAAAAAAGATCGGAACAGAGCGCTCGTGGACTGCGTTCAAATCGAAGCTTTTTTTTCCTTCAAAGACAAGTAGCGGAGTCGCAAATGTTCAAGGTTGACGTAACCGCGGTTGTGAACGCGCACAGGGAAGGCTTGTTGTTGAAACCCACGCTGGACAGTGTTCGAAGATGTTTTGAATCAGCACGAGAAAAAAACCTGACTGTCGAACTACTGGTGGCCATGGATCGTTCGGACGAACTCACCAAGGAGGTCGTTCAGCGCTGTATAGCCGATATGGAAAACGCAAAAATAATTCCCATGGACTATGGCGATGTGGGCCATTGCCGAAATCAAGCTGCTTTGCTTGCCGAGGGCGAATATATCGCCTTTCTTGATGGCGATGATTTATGGGAAAAGAGTTGGATCGTCAAGGCGCTCGAGATGGCGCGATCGGACCCGCGTGAACTCGTGCTTCATCCGGAGTTGAATGTCTATTTCGGTCACGACCCTCATGTTTTCGTCCATATCGACAGCGAGAGCGAATCCTTTGATTTAGCGGGCTTGGCATTGGTCAACTATTGGACATCATTATGCTTCGTGCGCCGGGGTTTTTTGGTTGAAAACCCTTACCCGGAAACAGATCTTCTCGCACAAATGGGATATGAGGATTGGGGGTGGAACCTCAAGGCAATTTCTGCAGGCGCAACACATAAGTGTGTTTCGGGCACGGGTCACGCAATACGCATGAAGCGAGTTTCGCTTGTTCGTCAAACGAGTTCTGCAGGATGCATCGCCGAACCGAGTGATATTTTTTCTGATGCGTTAAAGAAAAAGCAAAGGGGTGCGAAATCAAAGCTTCGCATAGCGGCATAGATGGCATGAGGATGACTGATTCTTCCTTTGTCAGGTCGACAAAGCTTTTTGGCTACAGGTTCGACGAGCAGCCAATACAGCAACACATCCGATTGCTATTAATATTCTTTGCGGTCGCGCTTGTTGCCAAAGGTGGCGCAGTGCTTCGCGGCTTCGCCGTTGATGACTACGCATTTGGGCAGGGATTCAACAAAGGGGAGTTAGGTGTTTTTTTGACACAGGGGCGATTTCTGCTGGGGGCGCTCGATTGGGTAATCGATTCCCTCGGAGTCAACATAAATGACCTGTACCTTTCCCTTGGACTTTGCGCCCTGTTATTGCAAGCGGCACTCGTTTTGGCAATATTGCGATTTGTTGGTGCTGCGAATGCATCAGGTACCGTGCTTATTGGCTCGGCAATGGTTATACACCCATACCTGTCAGAAATACTGACATTTCGTATGGTGCTTCCGGGCTATTGCGTTGCTGCGGCGCTTTCAATCGTTGCATTGGAAGCTGCGTCAAGCAAGAGTGCAGGCCTCCTTAAGCACGTAATTTGCACGCTCGCTACGCTTAGCATGCTATTTGTGTACCAAGGGTTTCTTAACTACTTCGCGGTAGCTATCATTTTTGCTTTTTTGTTTGAGGCATTTTCTGATGTTAAGTGTATCGATGCACCTAAGGAATCTACACGCTCAAGAAACTATGTAACGCTTGCAATAAGTTGCGCGCTATCGGCGTTCATGTTTCTTGCAATTCTGGCGATCCTCAAGCAAGTTGGATTTATCGAGCCTACGGGGCGGTCGAAGTTTATTTCATTGCACGAGATTCCTGCGCGAATGGCTCAGGTCTGGGCTCTCTTTCAGAATGTATTTTGGAAAAATGAGCCAATCGCGCCACATTGGCTGAAAGTTATGCTTGCGTTTCCTGTTACGGTTGGCGTCGCAGTTTTGTGTGAGCGTTTTATAAAAATGTTTCGAAGTGGCAGTACGCCTCATCTTTTTGGAATCGTCATAGCTGTTGTTTTGCTCATTCCCGCGACCGTTGGTGTGATCCTACCCTTCAAGGACTGGTATCCGGTTGCCCGTGTGCTTCCCCAAATACCAGTGATTTTCGGTTTGTTGCTTTTGTTATCTGCGCCATTTTTAAAATCGATCCTGAATGGGTGGATTTTTCGACTATCGACGGCGATGATAGTGTTTGTCGTTTTTGCATTTGTTTTTATCAACAACCAGATTTTTGCAGATCAGCAGCGAATCAACGGTTGGGATCGAATGGAGGCAAACAGAATTGTTTCGCGTTTGGAACAAAGACCGGATTTTTTAGAAGTAAAGTTTGTATATGTGGGCGGTGGGAGTTGGCGGCACTCTGCCAGGATGAGCATGATTCAGGGGGATATGAATATATCTGCGTTTTCGCCTGAGTACTCCAAGGTTCCGCTTTTGGTGGAGGTATCGGGCTACAACTTCAAAAAAGCATCTGGAGCTCAAAATACTGTTGGGGAGGCGTATTGTGCAAAGGCGTCGCCGTGGCCCGACGTTGGGGCTATTACTGTCGTCGACGATCTGGCGATTATTTGCTTGGCCCAATGAGTTTGCTATCAATTCAAACTGCAGGACCATTCTCAGCCACCCAATGCGCCCCTATGCAACCCGTTAAAAATTCGATCACCGGAATACAGCAATGAAAACACCTCATCGAGTTTCCATCGTTATTCCGGTCTACGCCGGGCAGCAAACGCTACCCAGGCTCATTACCGAGCTTGTGAAACTTACGCAGCCTCAGCTGACGCAAGGCGGGAATGAATTCTTCGTCTGCGAAGTCTTGCTTGTGCATGACTGTGGGCCCGACCGCTCAGACCTTGCAATCGAACAGCTGGCAGGCATGTATGAGTTCGTCCAGCCGATCTGGCTTTCCCGTAACTATGGGCAGCATGCTGCAACGATGGCTGGAATGGCGAGCGCGACCGGCGACTGGGTCGTTACGATGGACGAAGACGGCCAGCAGGATCCACAAAGCATTGCTGCAATGCTCGACATGGCGCAAAAAGACGCGCTTCAACTCGTTTACGCACAGCCAACCAATCCTCCTCCGCACGGTTGGTTGAGGAATTTGGCGAGTTCTACTGCCAAGGCGATCAGCAAGCGATTGCTGGGCAACAAATCAATTGGTCGCTTCAATAGCTTCAGGTTGATAGACGGAGAAATTGCTCGAACGCTCTCTGCTTACTGCGGAAACGGCGTTTATCTTGATGTGGGCCTGTTTTGGATCACCGGCCGGGTGGGGCATTGTCCTTTGCGCCTCAGAGAAGAAATGGGAAGGCCATCTGGATACTCTTTCCTTTCTTTGATCAGGCATTTCTGGAGCCTCGTTCTTACGACGGGAACAAGACCTCTTCGCCTTATTACTGTTGTTGGTTTCTTCTCCATTCTTCTCGCACTTGGGTTTGCTCTTTACGCAGTCTATGAAAAATATACCGGTCAGGTGCCGGTCGAAGGCTGGACTTCGCTCGCAGTAGTTGTGGCTTTTTTCTCCGGCGTGATTCTCACCGCGCTCGGCGTGATTGCGGAGTACTTGGCAGTGACGATGGGTATCGTTATGGGGAAGCCGTTATACGTGGTCAGTTCGAAGCCGACGCGATCGAATCGACCATGACGTTGACTTGGGTGATTGGTGCTCGTGGTTTGCTGGGTTCGGCTTTCGGTCGAGCGCTTTCATTTGATGAAACAAAATCGTTTGCACCGGTTGAGCGGTTTCATTGGTCAGACGAATTGCGACTGGCTGTGCAGCTTGAAGAGGCGGTCGAGACGTTTGCTTTGGATGCTGCTGGCCATGAACGATGGGAAATTTATTGGGCCGCAGGCGTAGGAACGATGGGCAGCACTGCGGAAGACTTGATGCCGGAAACGCGCGCAATCGAAAAATTGCTGTCGCTGCTTCAAGCAAGCAAGCCCCTGATGGCAATGCCAGGCGGCATTGTTTTTTCCAGCTCCGCAGGCGCAATCTACGGCGCTTGTGGCGTCGACGTGGTGACGGAAGCATCGCCCGTTGCGCCGAGCAACGCATATGCTCGGGAAAAACTGAAACAGGAAGAGTTGCTTCGGGCTTTTGGTGTTGGCAATTCGAATATAGCTGTGCTTCTCGCCCGGATTTCCACACTTTATGGTGCAGGCCAGGCGCCAGGAAAGCCCCAGGGGTTGTTGACACACATTGCGCGCAGCATTATTCGTAACCGACCAGTCAGTATCTATGTACCCATCGATACGATACGCGACTACATATCTGTCGACGACGCAGCGATGAGCATCGTAAAGGTATTGCGTGGCTTGACTGGGCGAAGCGGCGTCTGGATGAAAATAATTGCGTCCGAACGTCCCGCGACGATTGCAGAAATAATTTCCATATTCAGGCGAATCGCAAGGAAATCGCCTCGAATCACCACTGGTGCAAGCAAGGCTTCAAGCCTGTATCTTCGGCGTGTTCAGTTCCGTTCAGTTGTGTTGAATGAGAATGGAAAGTCTTATGCTCGCAGTTTGACTGTCGGAATTGCTCAACTTCTTAGTTTTGAGCGTGCATTGCACGCCAATCCGAATCGGCACGAAACTTAATTGGCATGCAAATATCGCATCCTATCGTATTGCTGGATTGACTTCTCTGCACTCCTATGACCGCCGGAAAAATCCTTTCGTTTCAGTTCGCTCGGTTTCTAGTGGTCGGCGTTGCCAATACATTGATTGGACTATCTGTAATTTTTGCTGCTAAATATTTTTTCGACGCCCGTGACGTCGTTGCTAATGCAATCGGATATGCGGTTGGAATTTGCGTGAGTTTTACGCTGAACAGTCGCTGGACTTTTGCATATAAAGGTAACTGGGCTCCGGCGGTTGTGAAATTTTTTGTTGCCACGGGCATTGCCTATGTGGCAAATCTGGCGACAGTTGTGACTGCGATAGATTTGTTAAATCTGAATACCTACTTCGCCCAGACGATCGGTATGCCGGTTTACACGGTTACAGCTTACTTGGCCAGCCGGTATATAGTGTTTCGCAAGGTGGGCGGTGCTGGCTAGCTTTGGACTGATCATTGCGCTAGGCTTTAGATGATGTTGATTTCCAAGATTAATAAGTCGATGGAAATTTTTGTATTTTTGCTGGGATGAGTTGGTTGAATCCTGGTTTGATCCATGCGTCTTCTTGGAAATTAAATGCTGAAGTCAAATAATAAGATTGGAATTAATAAATGATTGCGCGAATTCGAAGATTTATCGCCTTCTGGCGAGCAAAAGGAACGGTTGCGACCGCAAGGTTGGTTCGCGCAAAGCTAGGTGCGGCTGTAGCCGGGCACCCTGTGCAGGCCATTCAAGACGCGGCGGCGCTTCGCGGCGCTGCGAATCGCGTACAGACCACGGTTCCCGAACTGCTGGGCAAACGTTTCGTGGCGCAAGAGCCGCTGAGTACGTACTCAATTCCCCGGCCAGAACTGCCGCGGGTCAGCTTGGTAACTGACAGCATCGGCTCAGGCAGTCTTTTCGGTGGTGTGGGCACAGCATTGTTGTTTGCGGCACTGCTGGCAAACCGGATGAATGCAACGCTGCGTATCGTGACCCGGACCGAAGCACCTTCGCCCGCGAACGCGGCTCAGATCCTGAGTGCTTACGGCATCGAACTGGTGCATGAAATTCAGTTTGCCTTCGCTGCGCACTCGGGGGCGGATACTGGACTGCTTCCAGCCGCTGAGGCGCGGGCCAGCCTGGATATCCACGCCGAAGAACTTTTCATCACGACGTCGTGGTGGACCACCGCCGCAACGCTTGCCAGCGTGCCGCCCGCCTCGATCATCTATTTGCTTCAAGAGGATGAGCGGATGTTCTATCCGTTCGGCGAAGACCGCGTGCAATGCGAGCGCGTGTTGCGCAATCAGCAGATCCGCTTCGTGGTCAACACACGGTTGCTGTTCGAACACCTCGTCGCCACCGGGTTGACGAACCTTGAACGCAATAGCCTGTGGTTCGAGCCCTCATTTCCCAAGACGCTCTTCCACCAGCGGCCGCGCGAGGCAGGTGGCAAGAAACGCTTTTTCTTCTATGCAAGGCCGAACAATCCACGCAATCTGTTCCACATTGGCCTCGACCTTATCGACCGTGCAGTCAACGAAGGTGTGCTCGATCTTGCGCAGTGGGACATTTTTCTGGTCGGCAAGGACATTCCGAACGTGAGCTTCGGCGATGGTTACGTGCCAGAGCGATGTGAAGGGCTTGATTGGGAAGCGTATGCCGACTTGGCGGGAACGATCGATCTTGGGCTGTGCCTGATGTACACGCCGCATCCCAGCTATCCACCTTTCGATCTTGCCGCCAGCGGTGCCGTGGTTGTTACCAACAGGTTTGCCAACAAGCAGGACCTGTCGAACTATTCGGCCAACATTCTGTGCGCAGACTTAAACACCGATGTGTTGGTCGATGCGCTACGCGCTGGTGTCGCGCTTGCCGACGACAACGAAACGCGAACCCGAAATCTGGCGGCCAACGGATTGGGCGCGGATTGGGTTCAGTCGTTCGAGCAGACGCTCCAAATCCTTGTTGCGCGACGCTGATGTTTGCCCTGGACATTCCTCCCGTCCCCTACGCGGACCCGTGGCTGCAGCCGCTGTCGACTCGGCTGTCCATGTTGTACAGAAGCAAGGTCCGCGTGGCCTACTTCTACGAAGAACCCAACAACAGCACCTTCCGCTACCGTGCCTACAACATGGCCCAGGTGCTGAATGAGCCTGACGCAGGCGACGTGTCGGCCAGCTATTTTTTCCTGTCGGACAGCGATCGGTTCGACGAGATTGCCGATGCCGCTGATCTGCTTGTGATCTGCCGGTCGCGGTATTGCCATCAAGTGAATGGCCTGATCACCAAGTTCAGGGCGCGCGGCAAGCGCGTGCTGTTCGATGTCGATGACCTGGTGGTCGACACCGACTACGCGCACCTCGTCGTGGCGACTCTGGGCCTCGACGTGACCCAGAAGGGTGTCTGGGACGACTGGTTTGCGATGATCGCCCGGATGCACCAGACGCTGAGACTGTGTGACGGAGCGATCACGACAAACGCGTTCCTCGCACAGAAGATCGCAGACTGCTCCGGCCTGCCTGTGGCGGTCATCCCGAACTTCATGAACAAGGAGCAACTCGACTTGGCGGAGAAGGTCTTTGCAGCGAAGGAACGCGCGCGCTTCTCAGGCAACGGAAAGACCATCCTTGGGTATTTCAGCGGTTCGCCCTCGCACCGCCTCGATTACGCGATCGTGGAGCCATCGCTGGTGGATGTGCTCGCCGAGCGGCCGAATGTGGAGGTGATGGTCGTTGGCTATATTGACCACGGCCCTGCCATGCGCGAGTTCCGGCATCGAATCAGCCGCCAGCCGTTCCATGACTACGTGAACCTGCAGCGACTGCTGGGCACGGTGGAATTCAACCTGATGCCGCTGCAATCGAATGCTTTCACCGACTGCAAGTCGGAGTTGAAATACTTTGAAGCAGCAAGCGTTGGGACCTTGAGCATCGCGTCACCCAGCTTCACTTACAGCCGCGCCATCAGCGACGGCGAAACCGGCTATCTGTCGAAGGCCCACGAATGGACCGAATCGATTCTTCGAGCGATAGACCAGAGCACCGAGGTGTATGCGTCGATGGCAGCGCGGGCGCGCGAGGATGCGTTGCGCAAGTTCGGCTGGCAGCACCAGCGCGAAACCATCCTCGACGCCTTGCAACTGGCCTGAAATTCAGCGCTCGACGATCCGCCCGTGCTCCATGTGGATCACCCGGTTGCATTCCTTGGCAATCAATTCGGGTGAATGAGATGCCAGCACCAGAATGCCTGACTTCGACACCACGTCCCGCATGCGCTGCTCGGCCTTTTCAGTGAAGGCGGCGTCGCCCACGGAGAGCCACTCGTCCATCAGCAGGATGTCGGCTTCGACGCTGGTCGAGATCGAGAATGCGAGGCGCATCATCATGCCGGTGGAGTAGGTGCGAACGGGCATGTTCACGTACTCACCCAGTCCGCTGAATTCGCAGATTTCGGGTGTGAGCCGGTCGACTTCTTTCTTGCTCATGCCCATCACGAGGCCGCGCAGCATGATGTTCTCGACGCCGGTTGCATCCATCTCGATGCCGAGCGCGGGATCGATCAGGCTGGCTACCGAGCCTTGGCGCGTCAGCTCGCCCGATGACGGCTCGTAAACACCCGCCAGCGTACGCAGCAGGGTGGACTTGCCCGCGCCGTTGTGGCCGATGAGGCCCAGCCGGTCGCCGCTTTTCAGTTCGAGGTTGAGGCCGCTGAGGGCCTGCACCACGGTGACCCCGGTTTCCTTGCCGAAGCGCCCCCCGGTAACCGAAGCCGCAAGTGTCTTCTTGAGTGATGCCGAGCCCGCGCCGTAGATGGGGAAGCTGACCGAAACGTTCTTGAGTGAAATGGAAGCCATGGATCAGAGCCAGTAGACGACGCGACGGCGGTATTTGACGAACAGCACGCTGGCAAGGGACAGGCACAGCACGGTCCACACGCCGATGCCGATCCAGCTGTGAATGTGGGCCACGCCGCCCATGAGCGGGGTGCGCAGCAGGTCGAGCATCTGCGCGAAAGGGTTCCACAGCACGTACTTGGCGCGGCCCGGGAGGTTTTCGGGCAGCCAGAACACTGGAGTCAGGAACATCAGCATCTGCATGACGCTGGTGACGATCTGCGTCACGTCGCGGTAGCGGGTGCAGACGAGGCCAAGTAGAAGGCCAAGCGCATGCGCGTTGACGATGAGGATCAGGAAAGCGGGAATGACCAGCAGCGCCGACCATGACAAGGAGATGCCGGCCCAGAGCGCCACGGGGATGTACAGCACGATCTGGTGGGCGAACTGGATCAGGTTGCGCGACAGGCCTCGCCATACGAACAGGCTGATCGGGAAGTAGCCCTGCTTGAGATAGTTGGACGATCCGACGAAGGCGTTGCAGGCATCGGTGACTATCGTGGAGAACAGGCCCCAGAAGATCACGCCGAGCGCCAGATGGGGAAAGAACTTGTCGAGGTGTGTGCCGAAGAGCGAGGCATACAGCGGGCCCATGCCGCCGATCATGACGCCCATGCTCAGCGTGAGCCAAAGGGGGCCGAGCATGGAGCGCCGGTAGCGCAGGACGATGTCGAACCAGGCGAGGGTCCACCAGATGTCCGTGCGGCGTGTCCCTTCCCACCAGTCGGCCCATGCGCTGCGGTGAAGGTTGGAGTGAACTTGACTCATGTGCGTCGATACGAGACTGCGTGCGCGGACTGTGGCGTCTTCGCCCGAACAACTCCGGATCCCTCCTGGCCAAGCGAGAGCGTCTTGCCGGGGGCGCTGGAGGGCCGCCTCATCTTTATCCTTTGTGTGAACCGAGCGATTTTACCGGGCGAGGTGAACAGGCCATTCCGATATACCTGCGGCAGGCACCACACAGGGCAGAAACGGGAAGCGAAGATAATCGCCCGCTGGCTGACATCGAGCCCTGACTCCTCCCTCGAGCCGCCAGTACGGCGCGTATTCCACGAAAAAGTTCCTCCTTGCCGCATCTGCCGGCAGGTTGTCTATGAAATCTGTATCCCGGCTCTTCGACTTCTTTCTGACCGTGCTCTGGAGAACCCCTGGTGTCGGGGGACGGCTCCAGCGTGCATGGCGGATGTTCCGCAAGGCGGGCTGGCGAGGCATTCAGTGGGAACTCGGGCGGCGCGTCACGGGGTTCAACGACTATGCGCGTTGGGTTCGAGAGCACGATACGCTCACGCCTGCGGCCAGGACCCGGCTGGCCGAGCGCGTGGCCTCCCTGCCCGAGCGCCCCCTGATCTCCGTGCTCATGCCTTCGTACAACCCCAATCCGGCCTGGCTGCGCGAAGCCATCGAGTCGGTGCGCGAGCAGATCTACCCGAACTGGGAGCTGTGCATCGCGGACGATGCGTCTCCGTCGCAGGAGGTCCGGGCGATCCTGAAGTCGTACGCCGACAGCGATCCGCGCATCAAGGTGGCGTTCCGGCCCAAGAATGGCCATATCTCCGCCGCGTCCAACAGCGCACTCGAATTGGTCACTGGTTCGTGGATCGCGTTGATGGACCATGACGACCTGCTGCCGGCAGACGCGCTGTTCTGGGTGGCCGACTGCATTGCCAGCCATCCCGATGTCCGGCTGATCTATTCCGACGAGGACAAGATCGACGAAGCGCTGATCCGCTCCGGCCCGTACTTCAAGTGCGACTGGAACCCCTACCTTTTCCGGTCGCAGAACATGTTCAGCCACCTGGGTGTGCTTTCGACGGATCTGGTTCGCGCCGTGGGTGGCTTCCGGCTGGGCCTGGAAGGTTCGCAGGACTGGGATCTCGTGATCCGATGCATGGAGCGCATCGAACCTGGGCAGGTCCGCCATATCCCAAGGGTGCTTTATCACTGGCGCGTTCACGCCGAGAGCACCGCGAAGTCGATGGACGCGAAGCCCTACGCCGTGGTGGCCGGCGAGCGGGCGCTCAACGAGCATTTCGAGCGCACTCAGACCCGCGCGAGCGCCGAGCACATCGGGTTCGGCTACCGGGTGCGCTACGCATTGCCGGACACGCCGCCGCTGGTCTCCTTGGTCATCCCGACGAGAAATGCCGCTGCATCGCTGCGCCGGTGTGTGGAGTCGATCATCGCGAAGACGGCGTACCCGCACTACGAGATCATCGTGGTCGACAACGCTTCGGATGATTCGGCTTCGCAGGTCTGCCTCGAGTCTGTCGCCAAGATGCGGAATGTGCGGGTGATGAGGCATACGCAGAAGCTGGGAACTGCCGAACTGCGGAACGAAGCGGTCAGTGCCGCGGCTGGAGAGGTGATCGCGCTGGTCGACGACAGCATCGAGGTCATTTCGCCGGAATGGCTGTCTGAAATGGTGAGCCTGGCGCTGCAGCCCGGCGTCGGCGCGGTGGGCGCACGCCTGATGGACCGGCGCCGGATCCTGACGCACGCCGGCATCATCCTGGGCCTTGGGGTGGATGGCGTGGCTGGCCGCTCGCATCGTGGGATGCCCGCGGGGCGCGAAGGCTACGGCGGCCGCGCCGCTTTGATCCAATCGCTGTCGGCCGTCGCTTCGGAATGCCTGGTGGTTCGCAAAGACCGTTATCTCGAAGTGGGTGGTTTCGACGGAAGCCATCTCAAGGAGGCGTTTGCGGATGTCGACTTCTGCCTTCGGCTGGGGGAGGTCGGTTTGCGCACCCTCTGGACGCCCTACGCCGAGTTGCTCGATCACAAGCCCGCCGCGCGCGAAAGAAAAGGCGGGGAGCCAGCCAGCAGCCCATATATGGACGATGTTGCCTACATGAAGCGCCGATGGGGCTCGATCCTGCAGAACGACCCCGCCTACAGCCCCAACCTCATGCTCGCCCGCGAAGACTTCAGCTACGCCTGGCCCCCTCGCGTGCCTCCGGCCTGATGACGCCAGACATCTCCGTCGCCCTCTGCACACGCAACGGCGCGCGCTACCTGCCCGCGCAGATCCGCAGCATCTGCACGCAGGAGCCCTTGCCGCGCGAGATCATCGTGTCCGACGACGGCTCGTCCGACGACACGCTGGCCGTCGTTCGCGACACGATCGCCCTGTTCGGCGTGGCGGACCGGATCGCGCTGCGGGTGTTCAGCAACACGCCGCCGCTGGGCGTGACGCGCAATTTCGAGCAGGCCGTGCGCGCCTGCAGCCACGAACTCATCGTGCTGTGCGACCAGGACGATGTCTGGCACCCCGGCCGCCTCGCGCGCATGGCGGCGCAATTCGAGGCCCGTCCCGACCTGCTGCTGTTGCATACGGACGCGCGTCTCGTCGATGCCGAGCTGCAGCCCCTGGGCTCCACGCTCTTCCATGCGCTCGAAGTGCAGCCCGCCGAACTGGAGGCCATTTCGCGTGGCGATGCCTTCAGCGTGCTGCTGCGGCGCAACCTGGTGACGGGCGCGACCACCATGTTCCGCAGGACTTTGCTCGACGCGGCGCTCCCGTTCGCGCCCGAGTGGGTGCATGACGAGTGGCTGGCCGCCATCGCCGCGGCCACGGGCCGCATGGACGTGCTGCCCGAGCCGACCATCGACTACCGCCAGCACGCCAGCAACCAGATCGGCGCGCGGCGGCTCACGCTGTCCGAGAAGATCGCCAAGGCGTTTGCGGAGCGCGGCGACAAGCACGTGGCGCGGCTGCATCGCGCCGATGCGCTGCTGCAGCGCCTGCTCCAGCTTGGCGACCGGGTGCCGGCCGCCTGGCTGGAGGCGCAGCGCGCCAAGGTGGCGCACCAGCGCTTCAGGGCCGGGTTGCCGAAGGCGCGCCCGCTGCGGGTGGTTCCGATCCTGGCCGAGGCCGCTCGCGGGCGCTACGCCCGCTTCGGCCGGGGCGGCCATGCCATCGCGCAGGATCTGCTCGAGCGCGGCTGACTAGCTGGTCAGCGCGCCGGCGCCTTGGCCGCGAGCCGCCGGTAGCGCCAGAACGACCCCGACAGCCACACCTTCAGCAGGCTGGTCACGTGCCAGTACAGGTATTTCTTGCTCCGGTGGCTGTCGCGCTGGGCGTCGTGCCGGGCCGTCAGGTCTTCGCCCACCTGCAGCTTCCAGCCCGCCAGCCGGGTGCGCGCGCAGATGTCGAAGTCTTCCCCGTACATGAAGAACTTCTCGTCGAAGCCGCCCACCTGCCGGTAGGCCTCGCTGCGAAAAAGCATGAACAGGCCGGGAATCCACGCCGGCACCTTCGGGCGCACGTAGCCGGGCTTCTTGCGCCCGACGATCTCGAAGGGCGTGAGCAGCGCCCGGTGCGGCTCGGGCGTGTTCTTGCCCGGCTCCAGGATGCGCGGCGTCAGCAGGCCGGCATCGGGGGCGGCCTGGGCGAGCAGCGGCGCCAGCACGTCGCGGTCGAAGCGGATGTCCGGGTTCAGCACCAGGAACCAGGGCGTGGCGCAGTGCTCGAACGCCTGGTTGTGATTGGCGCCGAAGCCCTTGGGGCTCGCGTTCTCGATCCTTTCCACCTCGAAGCCCCAGTTCCGGCCCGCGAGCAAGTCCGGCTCGGGAATGTTCAGCGTGAGCACCACCTTGGCTGTCGATTCGCGGCTGTGGCGGTCCAGCTGGTCGAGCAGCGGCAGCACCAGCGCGAGCTGGCCGTGGCTCACGATTGAAATGGTGATCGGGGCAAACGAAGCGGGGAAGGGGGAGGGGGGTGTCGGCATGGTCTAATTTCGCTCGGGAATTCTAGGGTTCCCCAACCCCCACACATGATTGCTCTGATCGTCATCAGTTTCTTCGTCGCCGCCTTCTCGGTCCAGGTGTTCATGCGCCGCGCGCGCAGGCATGCCCGGATCTACGGCGCCGACATGCCCCAACGCTTCCACAAGGGCCATGTGCCGCGCCTGGGCGGTGCGGGCATCCTGCTGGGCATGGGCGTGGCATGGCTGGCCGCCGGCATCACCGGCACCGACCCGTTCAACGTGTCCTGGCCGGTCACCACCTCGATGCTCACGCTGCTGTGCATTGCGCCGGCCGTGCTCGGCGGCATCGTGGAAGACGTCACCCAGCGCGTGAAGGTGCGCTACCGGCTCGGGTTGACCATTGGCTCGGCGCTGCTGGTGTGCTGGCTGCTGGGGCTGGGCGTGGCGCGCACCGGCTTCGAGACTGTCGACGGCTGGCTGGCGATGATTCCCTTTGCCACGGTGCTGTTCGCGGCGCTCGCCATCGGCGGCCTGCCGCACGCCTTCAACATCATCGACGGCTACAACGGGCTCGCGGGCACCGTGGCGGTGCTGGTCTGCCTGGCCATCTCGCACGTGGCGCTGCAGGTCGGCGACCGCCAGCTGGCGGCCATGGTGGTGTGCCTGGTCGGCGCCACCTTCGGCTTTCTGGTGTGGAACTACCCGCGCGGCAAGATCTTCGCCGGCGACGGCGGCGCGTACGTCTGGGGCATGGTGATCGCCGTGGCCTGCGTGACGCTGGTGCAGCGTCACCGCGTGGTGTCGCCGTGGTTTCCCATGCTGCTGCTGATCTACCCGGTGTGGGAGACGCTGTTCTCCATCTACCGCAAGCTGGCGCGCGGCCAGTCGCCAGGCACGGCCGACGCGCTGCACTTCCACCAGCTGATCTTCCGGCGCATCGTGCGCGTGGCCTTCGCGGACGACGAAGCCCGGCAGCTGCTGGCGCGCAACAACCGCACTTCGCCCTACCTGTGGATGTTTGCGGCCATGTCGGTGGTGCCGGCGGTGCTGTTCTGGAACAACACCTACGTGCTGATGTTCTTCTGCCTGGTGTTCATCACCACCTACGTGGGCTCGTACCTGATGATCGTGCGCTTCAAGGTGCCGCGCTGGCTGCGGCCGTGAACGGGAACACCCCCAGTCTCCGCGCACTTCGTGTCGCTGCGCCAACCCCCTTGCAGGGGGCAACACCGGTGGCCCGGCAAAGCCGGTTCCACGGTGTTTCCCGCGCGGCCAGTCAGTTGGCTGTCGCCAGGATTGCGCGAGAATTTGAGCTTCACCTTATCGTCCACCGCTTTGGAGCCTGACCGCCCATGACCGACCCCGTCCTCAACATTCCCCCGCGCGACAAGGCCGAGATCCTGGCCCAGGCGCTGCCGTACATCCGCAAGTTCCACGGCAAGACCATCGTCATCAAGTACGGCGGCAACGCCATGACCGACCCGGCCCTGCAGGCCGACTTCGCGGAAGACGTGGTGCTGCTCAAGCTGGTCGGCATGAACCCGGTGGTGGTGCACGGCGGCGGCCCGCAGATCGAGGCGGCGCTCAACAAGCTCGGCAAGAAGGGCAGCTTCATCCAGGGCATGCGCGTGACCGACGCCGAGACCATGGAAGTCGTCGAGTGGGTGCTCGCGGGCGAGGTGCAGCAGGACATCGTGGGCCTCATCAACCAGGCCGGCGGCAAGGCCGTGGGCCTGACCGGGCGCGACGGCGGCCTGATCCGCGCGCAGAAGCTCAAGCTGGCCGACCGTGCCGACCCCAACCTGCAGCACGACGTGGGCCAGGTGGGCGACATCGTCTCCATCGACCCCAGCGTGGTCAAGGCGCTGCAGGACGACGCCTTCATTCCCGTGGTCAGCCCGATCGGCTTCGGCGAGGACAACGAGAGCTACAACATCAACGCCGACGTCGTCGCCGGCAAGCTGGCCACCGTGCTCAAGGCCGAGAAGCTCATGCTGCTGACCAACACGCCCGGCGTGCTCGACAAGGACGGCAAGCTGCTCACCAACCTGAGCGCGCGCGAAATTGACGACCTGTTCGCCGACGGCACCATCTCCGGCGGCATGCTGCCCAAGATCGAAGGCGCGCTCGACGCGGCCAAGAGCGGCGTGAACGCGGTGCACATCATCGACGGCCGGGTGCCGCACGCGATGCTGCTCGAGATCCTGACCGACCAGGCCTACGGGACGATGATCCGCGCCCGCTGAGCCCCGAATGCGCCGGGTGGGCGCGTGCTCACTGCGCTGTGCGAGAATCAATTGTTTACATCTTTGCACGCGCTCCCATGCAGAACGAAGAGACGACCAGTGCTTCCGGCGTAGAGACCCCTGCTGAAACGCTCACCCCGCCGGCGCGCAAGCGCCCGAAGCCGGGCGAGCGGCGCGTGCAGATCCTGCAGGCGCTTGCTTCCATGCTGGAGCAGCCGGGTGCCGAGCGGGTCACCACTGCCGCGCTGGCCGCGCGCCTCGAGGTGAGCGAGGCCGCGCTGTACCGCCACTTCGCGAGCAAGGCCCAGATGTTCGAGGGCCTGATCGATTTCATCGAGCAGAGCGTCTTCACGCTCGTCAACCAGATCCTCGAGCGCGAGGGCGCCACCGGCGCCCAGCAGGCCGGCCGCATTCTCACGCTGCTCGTGCAGTTCGCCGAGCGCAACCCCGGCATGACGCGCGTGATGGTGGGCGACGCGCTGGTGTTCGAAAACGAACGCCTGCAGCAGCGCATGAACCAGTTCTTCGACAAGATCGAAGCCACGCTGCGCCAGGTGCTGCGCGGCGCCGCCAGCGCCGACGGTTCGGCCACGCCGAGCGTCGATGCCCAGGTGCGCGCCGCCGCGCTCACCGCCTTCGTGGTGGGGCAGCTGCAGCGCTTTGCGCGTTCGGGCTTCCGGCGCGCACCGTCGGAGCACCTGGAAGCCACGATCGCGCTGATCGTCTGACGGGCTTCCTGCGCGGCGTGCGGCGAATCAGGCCGCCACGGCCACGCCCACCTTCGCTCCCGCCGCGACGATTTCCCCCCACGTCGCGTCGTCCACCCAGATCCCGTCCTTGCGCCGCGCCGCGCGCGCCTTGCGCTCCGGCTCGCCGGCCAGTTGCACTCCGTCGAAGCCCTGTCCCGGCGGGCTGCGGCGCAGCCAGTCGACAAACTCGCGCGCTTCTTCGTCGAAGGACTTCTGCGTGCCCAGCTTCTCGGGGTCGATCAGCACCGTGAGCATGCCGTTGAGCACGGTGCGCGCCGTGTCCGCCTGCCGGTGCCAGGTGCCGCCGCCCGTGAGCGCGCCGCCCAGCAGTTCGCAGGCCACGGCCATGCCGTAGCCCTTGTGCTCGCCGAAGGTCATGAGCGCGCCGAACAGGCCGTTGCCCTGCGGCACCACGACCACGCCGGGGTCGTTGGTGGGCGCGCCGTTCTCGTCGATCAAATAACCATCGGGCACGCGCTCACCCTTGTTGTGGGCCACGCGCATCTTGCCCTGCGCCACCCGGCTGGTGGCGTAGTCGAGCACGAAGGGCTCGGCGCCCGCCAGCGGCACGCCGATGCAGCACGGGTTGGTGCCGAAGCGCCCGTCGCCGCCGCCCCAGGGCGCGACCACCGGGCGCGACAGCACGTTGACGAAGTGCATCGACACCAGACCCTGCGCCGTCGCCATTTCCGCGAAGTGCCCGATGCGCCCCAGGTGGTGCGCATGCGAGAGCGTGAAGATGCAGCTGCCGTGCTGCTTGGCCCGCGCGATGCCCAGCTCCATTGCCTGCACGCCCACGACCTGCCCGTAGCCGTGCTGGCCGTCCAGGCCCATCAGCGTGCCGATGTCGAGGTTGATCTTCACGGCCGTGTTCGGCTTCAGGCCGCCCTCGGCCACTGCGTCGATGTAGCGCGGCAGCATGCCCACGCCGTGCGAGTCGTGGCCGCTCAGGTTGGCGAGCACGAGGTTCGCGGCCACCTGCTGCGCCTCCGCGGGCGCGCTGCCCGCCGCCTGCAGGATGCTGGCAACGGTGGCCTGCAGGTGGTCGGCCGGCAATGTTCTGGACATGGATCAGATTCCTTTCGCGTTCAGCGTGATGGCATAGAGGGAGGTGGTGGCGCAGACGAACAGCCGGTTGCGCTTGGGGCCGCCGAAGCACACGTTGGCCACGCGCTCGGGCACGAGGATCTTGCCCAGCAGCGTGCCGTCGGGGTCGTAGGCGTGCACGCCGTCGGCGGCGCTGGTCCAGATGCGGCCTTCGGTGTCGAGCCGGAAACCGTCGAACAGGCCGTTGGTGCATTCGGCGAACACCTCGCCGCCGCTCAGGCTGCGGCCGTCGGCGCCCACCCTGAAGCGGCGGATGTGGCGCGGCCCGTCCGCCGCATGGCTCGCGCCGGTGTCGGCGATGTACAGCAGCGATTCGTCTGGCGAGAACGCCAGCCCGTTGGGCTTCACGAAGTCGTCGGCCATGCGCCGCACTTCGCCGCTGGCGGGGTCGATGCGGTAGACGTGGCAGGCGCCGATCTCGCTGTCGGCCTTCAGCCCTTCGTAGTCGGAGAGGATGCCGTAGCTCGGGTCGGTGAACCACACGCCGCCGTCCGAATGCACCACCACGTCGTTGGGTGAATTGAGGCGCTTGCCCTGCCAGTGAGACGCCAGCACGGTGATGGAGCCGTCATGCTCGGTGCGCGTCACGCGCCGCGTGAGGTGCTCGCAGCTCACGAGCCGGCCTTCGCGGTCGACCGTGTGGCCGTTGGTGTTGTTGGCCGGCTCGCGGAACACGCCGACCGTGCCGTTGACCTCGTCGTAGCGCAGCATGCGGTTGTTCGGAATGTCCGACCACACCAGCGTGCGGTGCGCGGCGAACCACGCAGGGCCTTCGCACCAGCGCGCGCCTGTCCACAGGCGCTGCAGGCGCTCGGGGCCGGGAATGCGCGGCTTGAAGCGCGGGTCCAGGTGCTCGAAGCCGGTGCCCTCGAGAAAGCCGAAGGGAAGGGTGGCCATGCTGCTCCTTGTGCTTGTGGGGGCCTACATCACCGCGCCGACCTGCCACGGAACGAACTCGTTCTGCCCGTAGCCGTGCTGCTCGCTCTTGGAGTGCGCGCCCGATGCGGTGGCCAGCACCAGCTCGAAGATGCGCTGGCCCATCTCCTGGATGGACGCGGTGCCGTCGACGATCTCGCCGCAGTTGATGTCCATGTCTTCTTCCTGCCGCTGCCACAGCGCCGAGTTGGTGGCCAGCTTGAGCGAGGGCGAGGGCGCGCAGCCATAGGCCGAGCCGCGCCCCGTGGTGAAGCAGATGAGGTTGGCGCCGCCGGCCACCTGGCCCGTGGCGCTCACCGGGTCGTAGCCCGGCGTGTCCATGTAGACGAAGCCGTGCGCGGTGACGGGCTCCGCGTATTCGTACACCGCCTCGAGGTTGCTGGTGCCGCCCTTGGCGACCGCGCCCAGCGACTTCTCGAGGATGGTGGTGAGCCCGCCCGCCTTGTTGCCGGGCGAGGGGTTGTTGTTCATCTCGCCCTGGTTGATCTCGGTGTAGTGCTCCCACCACTTGATGCGGTCCACCAGCTTCTGGCCGACCTCGCGCTTCACCGCGCGGCGCGTGAGCAGGTGCTCCGCGCCGTACACCTCGGGCGTCTCGCTCAGGATGGCCGTGCCGCCATGCGCCACCAGCAGGTCGACCGCCGCGCCCAGCGCCGGGTTGGCGCTGATGCCCGAATAGCCGTCGGAGCCGCCGCACTGCAGCCCGATGGTGATGTGCGCCGCGCTGCAGGGCTCGCGCTTCACCGCGTTGGCGCGCGGCAGCATCTCCTCGATGAGCGCCACGCCTTTCACGACCGTCTTGCGCGTGCCGCCCGTGTCCTGGATGTTGAAGGTGCGGAAGTTCTCGCCCTCGGCCAGGTGGCCGGTCGCGAGCCAGGCGTTGATCTGGTTGGCCTCGCAGCCGAGGCCGACCACCAGCACGCCCGCGAAGTTCGGGTGCGTGGCATAGCCCGTGAGCGTGCGCTCCAGGATCTGCATGCCCATGCCCTGCGTGTCCATGCCGCAGCCGGTGCCGTGCGTGAGCGCGACCACGCCGTCCACGTTCGGGAACGCAGCCAGCGCCTGCGGATTGGTCTTGCGCGAGAAGTGGTCTGCAATGGCGCGCGCGGCCGTGGCCGAGCAGTTCACGCTGGTCAGCACGCCGATGTAGTTGCGCGTGGCCACGCGGCCGTCGGCGCGCCTGATGCCCATGAAGGTGGCTTCGCGCTTCGCGGGGGCGGGCTTCACGTCGGCACCGAAGGCGTAGTCGCGTTCGAAGTCGCCCTTGTCCGGGCCCATGTCCAGGTTCTGCGTGTGCACATGCTCGCCCGCGCCGATGGGGCGGCTCGCGAAGCCGATGATCTGGTTGTAGCGGCGCACCGGTTCGCCCTGCGCGATGTCGCGCATCGCGATCTTGTGGCCCGGCGGAATGAGGCCGCGCACGGCCACGTTCTCGACCGTGGTGCCGCCGAGCAGTTGGGAGCGCGCGATGACGACGTCGTCGGCGGGGTGGAGTCGGATGTAGGGGGTCATGGTGGGGTGTCTGCCGGCGCTTGTTTGTTGTCAGGAGGCCTTCGCGCGGCGCCAGCTCGCGCTGAATCTCTGGTGGAACTTGTCCATGTGCTGGTGCATCGCGTCGCGCGCGGCTGCCGCGTCGCGTGCCGCGATGGCATCGACGATGGCTTCGTGCTCGCCGATGGCGGCCTGCCACGATTCCATGGTCTCGAAGTAATCGATCATGCGCGCGAAGATCGGCCCGTGGCGCGATTCCCAGAAGCCTTGCACCGTCTCGGTCAGCACCACGTTGTCGCAGGCGTTGACGATGGCCAGGTGGAAGGCGCGGTCGCCTTCGTGCGGCACCTCGTTGCGCGCGGCCGTCTCGCGCATCATGCGGATCGCGCGGCGCATGGCCTCCACGTCCTTGCGCTTGCCGTGCTGCGCGGCGGTGGCGGCGGTCTCGCCTTCCACCATGCGGCGCGCGCGGATGATCTCGAGCGGCCCCCACTCGGTGCCGGCCGTGGGGGCGCCGGTGCGGTGCGAGCGGTCCAGCACGTACACGCCCGAGCCGGTTCTTATCTCGACCCAGCCTTCCACCTCCAGCGCGATCAGCGCCTCGCGCACCGAAGGTCGGCTCACGCCCAGCTGCTTGGCGAGGTCGCGTTCGGCGGGAATGCGCGCGCCGACGTCGAACTCGCCCTCGGCGATCAGGCCGCGGAGCTGGTCTGCAATCTGGCGGTAGAGGCGCTGGGGTTCGAGGGTCTGGAGGGGCACGAGGTCGGCGATGTGGGTTAAGGGTTGTCCTGAATTGGCCAAGTGGTAAGGCCAATTCAGAATACGATACACCGCCCGGGCCATCATCGGGCCTAACCCGAAGACACGAGGAGCCATCGGCATCACGACATGAACCAGCTCGATTTCTCGGGCCGCCACGCGGTCGTCACCGGCGGCGCCACGGGCCTGGGCTTCGGCATCGCGCAGCGGCTGCTGGCCTCGGGCGGCAGCGTCACGCTGTGGGACCGCGACGAAGAGGCGGTGCAAAGGGCGGCCGAGTCGCTCGGCGGCAAGGCCTTCGCGCTGAAGGTCGACGTGTCGCAGCAGCCGTCGGTCGCCAAGGCCGTGGCGGCCACGCTGGCGCAGGTGCCGCACATCGATGCGCTGGTCAACAGCGCCGGCATCACCGGGCCCAACGCCAAGCTGTGGGACTACCCGGTGGACGACTGGCGCCAGGTGATGGACGTCAACATCACCGGCGTGTTCCTGTGCTGCCGCGAGGTGGTCGCGCAGATGCGCAAGCAGGGCGACCGGGGCTACGGCCGCATCGTCAACATCGCCTCGGTGGCCGGCAAGGACGGCAACCCCAACGCCAGCGCCTACAGCGCGAGCAAGGCGGCCGTCATCGGCCTGACCAAGTCGCTCGGCAAGGAACTGGCCGACACCGGCATCCGCGTGAACTGCGTGACGCCCGCGGCGGTGAAGACGGCCATCTTCGACCAGATGACGCCCGAGCACATCGCCTTCATGCTCTCGAAGATTCCCATGGGCCGCTTCGGCACGGTGGAAGAGGTGGCCGCGATGGTCGGCTGGCTCTGCACCGAAGATTGCTCGTTCTCCACCGGCGCGGTCTTCGACCTCTCCGGTGGCCGCTCCACGTACTGATCAATTCAATGCACTGAAAGGAAAGCATGAAACTCGTCCGCTATGGCAACCCCGGCAAGGAAAAGCCCGGCCTCATCGACAGCGACGGCAAGCTGCGCGACCTGAGCGCCGTCGTCAAGGACATCGGCCCCGAGCAACTGGGCGATGCCGCCATTGCCAGGCTGCGCAAGCAGAAGGTCGACAAGCTGCCGCTGGTCAAGGGCAAGCCGCGCTTCGGCGCACCGGTGGCCAACGTCGGCAAGTTCATCGCCATCGGCCTGAACTATGCGGACCACGCGGCCGAATCCGGCCTGCCGGTGCCCAAGGAGCCCGTGGTGTTCACCAAGGCCAACAGCTGCATCCAGGGCCCGAACGACCCGGTGATGCTGCCCAAGGGCTCGGTCAAGTCCGACTGGGAAGTCGAGCTCGGCGTGGTCATCGGCACGCGCGCGCGCTACGTGTCGCAGAAGAGCGCCCTCGACTACGTGGCCGGCTACTGCACCATCAACGACATCAGCGAACGCGAATACCAGATCGAGCGCGGCGGTACCTGGGACAAGGGCAAGGGCTGCGACACCTTCGGCCCCATCGGCCCCTGGCTGGTGACGCGCGACGAAATCGAGAATCCGCAGAAGCTCTCGATGTGGCTCGACCTGAACGGCCAGCGCGTGCAGACCGGCAGCACCAGGACCATGATCTTCAGCGTGGCCAAGATCGTGAGCTACGTGAGCCAGTTCATGACGCTGATGCCCGGCGACGTCATCACCACCGGCACGCCGCCCGGCGTTGGCATGGGCATGAAGCCGCCGCTGTTCCTGAAGAAGGGCGACGTGATGACGCTGGGCATCGAAGGCCTGGGCGAGCAGCGCCAGGAAGTGGTCCCGTTCAAGCTTTGAGCGTTCAGCGCAGCACGCGGACCAGTTCGTCGTAGACCAGCCGCACGCGCGCCGGCACCGGCGCGCGCTGCGGCCGGTACACGTAGACAGGCCACGGCTCCGGCGCGTCGGCTTCCAGCACCGGCACCAGCGCGCCCGATTTCAGCCAGGGCTCCGCCAGCGAGCCGATCAGCTGCGCGAAGCCCAGGCCGGCGAGCACTGCCGCGCCTTCGGCATCGAAGTCGTCGGTGACGAAGGCGGGCGATGTCACCGCCAGTTGCCGGCCCTTGCTGAAGAGCATCGGCCAAGGCCTGCCCGACATGCGGTCGATCAGCGCTGTAAGCGGCAGGCCCGCGAGCGCGTCTATCTTCTTCGGCACGCCGGTGCGTGCGATGAGCGATGGCGCGGCCACCACGTGCAGCGCCATCTTGCCCACCGGCCGCGCCACGAAACGCGCGTCGCGCAACGGCCCGACGCGCACGCCGATGTCGATCTGCTGGTCGACCACGTCGGCATGCTCTTCCGACACGCGCAGGTCCAGCACCAGGCCGGGGTGCGCGGCGAGCATCGGCGCCAGCGCCTGCGGAATCAGCCGCCGGCCGAAGATGCCCGGCGCCGTGACCCGCACCGTGCCCTCGTGCTGCGAGAGCGCGCGACGGTCGGTGCGGTGGAACAGCTCGTCCACGCCGCCCACCGCCACGCGCGCACGCTCGGCGAGCTGCCGGCCGAAGTCGGTGAGCTGCACGCCGCGCGTGCTGCGATGGAAGAGGGGCTCGCCGAGCTGGTCTTCGAGCTCGCGAACGGCGCGCGTCACCACCTGCGGCGACACCGACAGGCGCACGGCCGCGTCGCGGAAGTTGGCGGCATCGGCGGCGGCGCAGAAAACGCGCAGGGCTTCGAGGCGATTGGACATGGGAGCTGGAGTGTTCCTTTTTCAGGAATTTTGAAGTCGCCAGAGTTTCATTTACGGGAACAGGCGGATTTTCCACACTCAGGGCATCTCTTCAACACCCCAGCAAAGGAAAGCAGCCATGACATCCGTTCAAGACAACATCAAGGGCAAGGTCGCCATCGTCACCGGCGCGAGCAGCGGGCTCGGCGAATCGACCGCGCGCCACCTGGCCGCGCGTGGCGCCAAGGTGGTGCTCGCCGCCCGCCGCACCGACCGGCTCGAGAAGGTCGTCGCCGAAATCCGCGAAGCCGGCGGCGAGGCCATCGCGGTGGCCACCGACGTGGCCAGGCGCGCCGACCTCGACAAGCTTGCGGCCGCCACGGTGGAGGCCTTCGGCCGCATCGACGTGCTGGTGAACAACGCGGGCGTGATGCCGCTGTCGCCCATGGAGAAGCTCAAGGTCGACGAGTGGGACCGCACCATCGACGTCAACATCAAGGGCGTGCTGTACGGCATTGCCGCCGTGCTGCCGCGCATGCAGGCGCAGGGCAGCGGGCATATCGTCAACATCGCGTCGATCGCGGGGCTGAAGGTGTTCACGCCCATCGGCACCGTCTACAGCGCAACCAAGTACGCGGTGCGCGCCATCTCGGAAGGGCTGCGCGTGGAAATGGGCAACAGTGGCGTGCGCGTGACCGTCGTTTCGCCCGGCGCGGTGGACTCGGAACTGAAGTTCGGCAGCAGCGACGCCGAGAGCGCCGCCGGCGTGAAGGCGTTCTACGACGCCAACCAGATCCCGGCGGATTCGGTGGCGCGCGCGGTCGTCTATGCGGTGGAGCAGCCTGCGAACGTGGACATCAACGAAGTGGTGCTGCGGCCGGTGTCGCAGGAGTTCTGAAAGGCTATATGCGGGGAGGGCCCGATTGCGGCCCTCTCGCGCATCAATTAACCTTCTCTCGCTGAAGGTCTTTGGCGGACCAAAGTGCGAAGTCCCTGCAAAATAGAACGACCGTTCGTTTTATTCGGGAGTTCCACGATGTCCGCTTCAGCCGCCCCCGCCAAGCCCGCCCGTGCTGCCCAGAAGGGCCAGCAGACCAAGGCCGTCATCGTCGACGCAGCGCTGGCGCTGGCCGCGCAGATCGGCCTGGAGGGCCTGTCGATCGGCGCGGTGGCTGAAATTACCAAGATGAGCAAGTCGGGCGTCTTCGCCCACTTCGGCTCGCGCGAGGAACTGCAGATCTCGGTGGTGCGCGAATACCACGCGCGCTTCGAGCAGGAAGTGTTCTTCCCCGCGCTGCAGGCGCCGCGCGGCCTGCCCCGCCTGCGCGCCATGTTCGCCAACTGGATGAAGCGCACCTCGACCGAGATCGACTCGGGCTGCATCTACATCAGCGGCGCTTCCGAATTCGACGACCGCCCGGGCCCGGTGCGCGACGCGCTGGTCGAGTCGGTCAGCATCTGGCAGGCGGCCGTGCTGCGCGCCATCGTGCAGTCGCAGAGCGAAGGCCATCTGCGCGCCGACGCCGACGAGCGCCAGCTGGCGTTCGAGATCCACGGCCTGATCCTCGCGCTGCACTACGAAGCGCGCTTCCTGCAGGTGCCCGGCTCCATCGGCCGCGCCAATGTCGGTTTCGACAACATCCTCGCGCGCGCCGCCACGCCCGATGCGCCCAAGCCCGATGCGGCCGCCGCGCCGGCGGGCCGCCGCCTCAAGACCGTGCGCTGACCCGGGCGCGCGGCTCGTTCCCTTTTCGTTTTCCCTTTTCTTTTTTCTATCTAGCTTCGACCAGGAGAGTCCCGGATGCCTACCTACAACCCGCCCGTGCGTGACATGCAGTTCGTGCTGCACGAAGTGCTCAACGTCGCCGAGGAGCTCAAGGCGCTTCCGGCCCACGCCGAGACCGATGCCGACACCATCAACGCGGTGATCGAAGAGGCCGGCAAGTTCGCCGCCGAAGTGACCTTCCCGCTCAACATCAGCGGCGACGAAGAGGGCTGCACGCTCGACAAGGCCACGCACGAAGTCAAGACGCCCAAGGGCTTCAAGGACGCCTACGCCAAGTACGTCGAAGGCGGCTGGCCCGCGCTGTCGTGCGACCCGGCGTTCGGCGGCCAGGGCCTGCCGTTCGTGGTGAACCAGTGCCTGTTCGAGATGCTCAACAGCGCCAACCAGGCCTGGACCATGTACCCCGGCCTTTCGCACGGCGCGTACGAGGCGCTGGTCGCGCACGGCACCGAAGAGCAGAAGAAGACCTACCTGCCCAAGCTCACGAGCGGCGAGTGGACCGGCACCATGTGCCTGACCGAACCCCATTGCGGCACCGACCTCGGCCTGCTGCGCACCAAGGCCGAACCGCAGGCCGACGGCACCTACCGCATCACCGGCAGCAAGATCTTCATCTCGGCCGGCGAGCACGACATGACGGACAACATCATCCACCTGGTGCTGGCCCGCCTGCCCGACGCGCCAAAGGGCAGCAAGGGCATCAGCCTGTTCGTGGTGCCGAAGTTCAAGGTCAAGGCCGACGGCTCGCTCGGCGAGCGCAACCCGATCTTCTGCGCCGGCCTCGAGCACAAGATGGGCATCCACGGCAATGCCACCGCGCAGATCGTGATCGAAGGCGCCACCGGCACGCTGGTGGGCGAGCCCAACAAGGGCCTGGCTGCGATGTTCGTGATGATGAACGCCGCCCGCCTGGGCGTGGGCAACCAGTCGCTCGGCCTGACCGAGGTGGCCTACCAGAACGCACTGGCCTACGCCAAGGACCGCCTCCAGATGCGCTCGCTGTCGGGCGTGAAGGCCAAGGACAAGGAAGCCGACCCCATCATCGTGCACCCCGACGTGCGCAAGATGCTGCTCACGGCCAAGGCTTACGCCGAAGGCGGCCGCGCGCTGCAGATCTTCTGCACGCTGCTGCTCGACAAGGAACACAACCATCCCGACGAGAAGGTGCGCAAGGACTCTGGCGAGCTGGTCGCGCTGCTCACGCCCATCGTCAAGGCCTTCATCACCGACAACGGCCACATCTCGACCAACGCCTGCATGCAGGTGTTCGGCGGCCACGGCTTCATCAAGGAATGGGGCATGGAGCAGTTCGTGCGGGACAACCGCATCAACATGATCTATGAAGGCACCAACACCATCCAGTCGCTGGACCTGCTGGGCCGCAAGGTGCTGGGCAACAACGGCGCTTCGCTCAAGAAGTTCGGCAAGCTCGTGGGCAAGCTGGTGGAAGAAGAAGGCGTGAACGAGAAGATGGCCGAGTTCATCAACCCGATCGCGGGCCTGGGCGACCAGCTCACCAAATTCACCACCGAGATCGGCTTCAAGGGCTTCCAGAACCCCGACGAAGTGGGCGCCGCCGCGGTGGACTACCTGCGCGTGGCCGGCCACTTCGTGTTCGGCTACCTGTTCGCCCGCATGGCGCAGGTCGCGCTGCGCGAGATCGCGGCCGGCAACACCGACCCGTTCTACGTCGCCAAGCTGCAGACCGCGCGCTTCTACTTCGCCAAGCTGTTCCCCGAGACCGCGACGCTGATGCGCACCGCGCGTGCCGGCAGCAAGGTGCTGATGGACACGGACGCAGCACTGGCCTGAGCGGTAGTACCGTCTCGTCTTTCCTCAACTTCCAGGACTCGCCGATCATGAAGACAACACTCGCAGCCCTCCTGTTCGCCGCCACCGCCGCTTCTTCGGCCATGGCCCAGAGCACGCCGGTGGGGCTGTGGCGCAACGTGGACGACAAGACGGGCGAGGTCAAGGCCGAGATCAGCATCGCCGAGACCGGCGGCGGCCTGTCGGGGCGCATCGAGAAAGCGCTGGGCAAGGACGCCAAGCCCGGCGCGGTCTGCAGCGAATGCAGCGACGACCGCAAGGACAAGCCCATGGTCGGCCTCGACATCATCCGCGGCGGCAAGAAGGCCGAGGGCAAGGACGTCTGGGAAGGCGGAAAGATCCTCGACCCCGAGAACGGCAAGGAATACCGCGCGAGCTTCACGCCCATCGAGGGCGGCAAGAAGCTCGAAGTGCGCGGCTACCTGGGCCCCTTCTGGCGCACCCAAACCTGGAACCGTGTTCCTTGACCCACCCCCGTAGCTGCTCACTTCGTGTAGCAGCCTCCCCCTCAAGGGGGCAACACCAGCGGCCCGGCAAAGCCGGTTCCGCGGTGTTCCCCGAACCGAATCAAAACTTCGAAGCCCAGTTATGTCCCGATTTCAAGTGAAGAAGGTCGCCGTGCTCGGCGCCGGCGTGATGGGCGCGCAGATTGCGGCCCACCTCGTCAACGTACGCGTGCCTGTTGTCCTGTTCGATCTGGCCGCAAAAGAAGGCCCGAAGAACGGCATCGTCACGCGCGCCATCGACAACCTCAAGAAGCTCAAGCCCGCGCCGCTCGGCGACGTGGCCGACGCCGTGCTGATCGAGCAGGCCAACTACGAAGACGACCTGGCCAAGCTCGGCGAGTGCGACCTCGTCATCGAGGCCATTGCAGAGCGCATGGACTGGAAGCTCGACCTCTACAGGAAGATCGCGCCGCACGTCGCCAAGCATTCGATCCTGGCCTCGAACACCTCGGGCCTGTCGATCACCAAGCTCAGCGAGGCGCTGCCCGAAGCGCTGAAGCCGCGCTTCTGCGGCATCCACTTCTTCAACCCGCCGCGCTACATGTTCCTGGTGGAGCTGATCAACACGCCCACCACGCAGCCGCAGGTGCTCGACGACCTCGAAGCCTTCGTCACCAGCACGCTGGGCAAGGGCGTGGTGCGCGCGCACGACACGCCCAACTTCATCGCCAACCGCGTCGGCATCGCGGGCATGCTGGCCACGCTGAAGGAGGTCGAGAAGTTCGGCCTGACGCCCGACGTGGTGGACGACCTCACCGGCAAGAAGCTGGGCCGTGCCAGCTCCGGCACCTTCCGCACCGCCGACGTGGTGGGCCTCGACACGATGGCCCATGTCGTGAAGACGCTGCAGGACAACCTGAACGCCGAGACCGACCCTTTCTACGCCAACTTCGCGACGCCGCCGGTGCTCGCCAAGCTGCTGGAGCTGGGCAACCTGGGCCAGAAGACCAAGGCCGGCTTCTTCAAGAAGGTGGGCCGCGACATCCTGCGCTTCGACCTGAAGAGCGGCGAATACTTGCCCGCCGGCGCCAAGGCCGACGAGGTGTACGGCCGCATGCTGAAGAAGCCTGCGGGCGAGCGCCTGAAGCTGCTGCGCGAGAGCGAAGGACCGCAGGGGCAGTTTCTCTGGGCCATCCTGCGCGACGGCTTCCACTACGCCGCCGTGCACCTGGCCGACATCGCCGAGAGCGCGCGCGACATCGACTTCGCCATGCGCTGGGGCTTCGGCATGAAGCAGGGCCCGTTCGAGCTGTGGCAGGAAGCCGGCTGGGCGCAGGTCGCCAAGTGGGTGCAGGAAGACATCGACGCCGGCAAGGCGCTGAGCAGCGCACCGCTGCCCAGGTGGGTGTTCGAAGGCCCGGTGGCCGAGGCGGGCGGCGTGCATACGCCAGAAGGCTCGTGGAGCGCATCGCAGAACAGGTTCGTGCCGCAGCGCAGGCTGCCGGTGCATGACCGCCAGCTGTTCCCCGAGAGCGTGCTCGGCGCGAACGCCGCCGATGCCAACACGGCCGGCACCACCATCAGCGACGAAGGCGACGTGCGCGTGTGGACGCTGGACGGTGAAGTGCTCATCGCCAGCATCCATTCGAAGATGCACGCCATCAGCCCCGACGTGGCCGAGGCGCTGGGCGCTGCGGTCGAGCTGGCCGAGGCCGAATACAAGGGTCTGGTGATCTGGTCGCCCGACGAGGTGTTCTCGGTCGGCGCCGACCTGCAGGCCATGCTGCCGGCCTTCGTGGTCGCCGGCATCGGCGCGGTCGAAGGCGCCGAGGAAGAGCTGCAGAACGTCATGCTCAAGATCCGCTATGCCAACGTGCCGGTGATCTCCGCCGTGCGCGGCATGGCGCTGGGCGGCGGCTGCGAGCTGGCCGTGCATTCGGCGAAGCGCGTGGCCGCGATGGAAAGTTATATCGGCCTGGTCGAGGTGGGCGTGGGCCTGATTCCCGGCGCCGGCGGCCTGACCTACATCGCCCGCCGCGCAGCCGAGAACGCCGCGGCTTCCACGGGCACCGACCTGCTGCCGTTCCTGACCGAAGGCTTCACCGCCGCCGCGATGGCGAAGGTGGGCACGGGTGCGCTCGACTCGAAGAAGCTCGGCTACCTGCTCGACAGCGACGTGATCGTGCCGAACAAGGACGAGCTGCTGTACGTGGCGCTGCAGCAGGCCAAGGCCATGGCCGACGCCGGCTACCGCCCGCCGCTGCGCCGCAGCTTCCGCGTGGCGGGCCGCAGCGGCGCCGCGACCATCAAGGGGCAGCTCGTGAACATGCGCGACGGCGGCTTCATCAGCGCCCACGACTTCCACATCGCCAGCCTGATCGCCAACGTGGTCACCGGCGGCGACGTGGACGCGGGCTCGCTCGTGACCGAGGAATACGTGATGGCGCTGGAACGCAAGGCGTTCTGCTCGCTGATCGTGCATCCGAAGACGCAGGAGCGGATCATGGGGATGCTGAGCACGGGCAAGCCGGTGCGCAACTGATTTCCGCATCCCTCCTTCCCCTTCCGGGGGAAGGCCGGGATGGGGGCTCTCCAACCAAGCACGATGCGAAACCAGTCCACTCCCAATGCCCGAGCGAATGCGCAAGTGCTTCGCCGGGAGATGACGGATTCCGAGCGCAAGCTCTGGGGTGGACTGCGCTCGGAGCAACTGGGCGTGAAGTTCCGGCGCCAGCATCCGCTGGGCAACTACATCGCGGACTTTGCTTGTCTGGCCCCGAAGTTGATCGTCGAACTCGACGGTTCCCAACATCAGGCCCAGCAGGTCTATGACGCGAGACGCGACGCCTTTTTTCGCGAACAAGGCTTCGATGTATTGCGCTTCGCATCGAATGAACCGTTCATCAATTTCGATGGGGTGCGCCAGGCCATCGCCAACCGACTTGTCGAGTTGACGCAGCCGGCCCCCATCCCAGCCTTCCCCCGGAGGGGGAAGGAGCAAGAAAATTCAGGAGCTTCCTCATGAGCAGCAAACAAGTCCAAGACGCCTACATCGTCTCCGCCACCCGCACCCCCATCGGCAAGTCGCACCGCGGCTATTTCCGCAACTACCGCCCCGACGACCTGCTGGCCACCACGCTGCGTGCCGCATTGGCCGCCGTGCCCAGCCTCGACCCCAAGGCCATCGAAGACATCATCTGCGGCTGCGCGATTCCCGAATCGCAGCAGGGCCTGAACGTCGCGCGCATCGGCGCGGTGCTCGCCGGGCTGCCGACCAGCGTCGGCGGCATCACCGTCAACCGCTTCTGCGCATCGGGCCTGTCGGCCGTGCAGATGGCCGCCGACCGCATCCGCGTGGGCGAGGCCGACGTGATGATCGCCGCCGGCGTCGAGAGCATGAGCATGGTGCCGATGATGGGCAACTCGCCCTCGCTGTCGCCTTCCATCTTCGAACGCGAAGGCGACGTGGGCATCGCCTACGGCATGGGCCTCACCGCCGAGAAGGTCGCGCAGCAGTGGAAGGTGAGCCGCCAGGCGCAGGACGAGTTCGCGCTCGCCTCGCACCAGAAGGCGCTGGCCGCGCAGAAGGCCGGCAAGTTCGCCGACGAGATCACGCCCATCGAAGTGACCGACCGCACGCCCGACCTGGAGACCGGCGAGTCGATCGCGAAGACGCGCACCGTCAGCCTCGACGAAGGCGCGCGCCCCGACACCAGCATCGAAGGCCTGGCCAGGCTGCGCACCGTGTTCGCCGCGCGCGGCACTGTCACGGCCGGCAACAGCTCGCAGACCTCGGACGGCGCCGGTGCGCTGATCCTGGCGAGCGAAAAGGCCGTGAAGCAGTACGGCCTGACGCCGCTCGCACGCTTCGTGAGCTTTGCCAGCAAGGGCGTGCCGCCGCACATCATGGGCATCGGCCCCATCGAAGCGATTCCCGCCGCGCTACGCTACGCGGGCCTGAAGCACGAGGACATCGACTGGTTCGAGCTGAACGAAGCCTTCGCCGCGCAGTCGCTGGCCGTCATCAACACGCTGGGGCTCGATCCGTCGAAGGTCAACCCGATGGGCGGCGCCATCGCGCTGGGCCATCCGCTCGGTGCGACGGGCGCCATCCGCTCGGCCACGGTGGTGCACGCGCTGCGCCGCGAGAACCTGAAGTACGGCATGGTCACGATGTGCGTGGGCATGGGGCAGGGCGCCGCCGGGATCTTCGAGCGGGTCTGAGCATGACCCCCTGGCTGTGCCGCGCCGCAGCCAGGGGCGTCCCGCACACGACTGCGCGAGCGCACCCACCGGAGGCACACTGCCGATCATGACGACGAGCACGCACCCCTTCGACAAAGCCCTGAGGATCCACCACAGCGACATCCGCGTGGGGCACTTCACCGGCACCACCAGCCCCGACTACTGGAACATGGTCGGGCCGTTCGGCGGCACCACGGCGGCGCTGGTGCTGCAGTCGGTGATGCAGCACCCCGACGTGCTCGGCACGCCCATCGCGCTCACCGTCAACTACGCCGCCGCGCTCGAGGCGGGCGCTTTCGACATCCAGGCCACGGCCGTGCGCACCAACCGCTCGACACAGCACTGGACAGTGCAGGTCACGCAGCCCGGCCCCGGCGGCGCGCCCAACATGACGACCACCGCCACCGTGGTGACGGCCGCGCGCCGCGACACCTGGGGCGAGGGCGACATGCCGATGCCCGAGGCGCCGCGGCCCGAGACCGTCGACCGCATGAGCATCGGCCCATCGGGCGTGGCGTGGATCGACCAGTACGAGATGCGCCCCTTCAGCGGCGGCATTCCCGCGAAGTGGGACGGCAGCCTGCAACACAGCGAAACCCGCATCTGGCTGCGCGACGCCCAACCGCGCCCGCTCGACTTCGCCTCGCTCGCCGCGATGAGCGACGTGTTCTATCCGCGCGTGTGGCTGCGCCGGGCGAGGCACGTGCCGGCGGGCACGGTGTCGATCACCACCTACTTCCACGCCGGCCCGGCGCAACTGGCAGAGGTCGGCACGGGCTACCTGCTCGGCCGTGCGGCGGGGCAGCAGTTCTTCAACGGTTTCTTCGACCAGACGGCGCATCTGTGGAGCGAGAAGGGCGTGCTGCTGGCCACCTCCAACCAGATCGTCTACTACAAGGAATAAAGAAACATGGCCGCATTGCAGAAAGCCGCGCTCATCGTCGGCGCCGGCGACGCCACCGGCGGTGCCATCGCACGCCGCTTCGCACGCGAGGGTTTCGCCACCTGCGTCACCCGGCGCAGCCTCGACAAGCTGCAGCCGCTGGTCGCGCAGATCGAGGCCGACGGCGGCCGCGCCCATGCCTTTGCCTGCGATGCGCGCAAGGAGGAAGAAGTGGTCGCGCTCGTCGAGCAGATCGAATCGACCGTCGGGCCGATCGAGGTGATGGTGTTCAACATCGGCGCCAACGTGCCCGAGAGCATCCTCAGCGAGACTGCGCGCAAGTACTTCAAGGTGTGGGAGATGGCCTGCTTCTCGGGCTTCCTCAACGGGCGCGAGGTGGCCAAGCGGATGGTGGCGCGCGAGATGCCCAAGGGTGGGCACCGCGGCACGATCATCTTCACCGGCGCGACGGCGTCGCTGCGCGGCGCGGCGAACTTCGGCGCGTTCTCGGGCGCCAAGATGGCGCTGCGCGCGCTGGCCCAGTCGATGGCGCGCGAACTGGGTCCGCAGGGCATTCACGTGGCGCACGTGGTGGTCGACGGCGCCATCGACACCGAGTTCATCCGCAGCAACTTCCCCGAGCGCTATGCGCTGAAGGAAAGCGACGGCATCCTGAACCCCGACCACATTGCCGACAGCTACTGGATGCTCCATTCGCAGCCGCGCGATGCGTGGACGCACGAACTCGATCTGCGTCCTTGGTCGGAGAAGTTCTGAAAATGAAGCGTTGTTGTTCGGGGCTTGCTCACGCCGGCGGGGTACCTTGCTCCGCGAATGTCCCCCGGCCTGCGGCCTCCTCCTTTATTTCGCTGCGCAAGGCACCCCGCCGTCGTGA
>NZ_JBXASW010000015.1:57127-129799 GCF_058809745.1 Variovorax sp. MPBD4-3 | reverse complement strand
CCCCATCCCCAACCCCCGGCGTGACACTCGCCAAGCCCCGCATCGCCGTGCTGCTCGGCGACCCGAGCGGCATCGGCCCCGAAATGGCCGTGAAGCTGCTGGCGCGCCAGCGCAACCTGGATGCGGCCCGCGTGCTGCTGATCGCCGACCCGGTCGTGCTCGCGGCCGGCGAACGGGTGGCGGGCGCGAAGCTCGATGTGCTGACGGCCGACAGCCTCGACACGCTGCGCTTCGAGGACGGCCGGCCCACCCTGCTCGCGAAGGACTGGATGCAGGGGCAGGAGCCGGTGCTCGGCGAATCGAACGAGCCATCGGGCCGGGCGTCGTTCGAGGCGCTGGAGCTGGCCACCGCCGCCGTGCGGCGCGGCCAGGCCGAGGCGATCCTGTTCGCGCCGCTCAACAAGCATTCGCTGCGCCTGGGCGGCCTGGTGCACGAGGACGAGCTGCGCTACATGCAGGAGCGCTTCGCCGTCACCGGCTTCGTCTGCGAGTTCAACCTCACCGGCTCGCTCTGGACCTCGCGCGTGACCTCGCACATTCCGCTGAAGGACGTGGCGAGCCACATCACCGTGCAGGGCGTGAGCGACGCGGTGAAGATCATCGCCGCCGCGTTGCGCCGCTCGGGCGTGGCGCATCCGCGCATCGCGGTGACGGGGCTCAACCCGCACGCGGGCGACGGCGGCTCGATCGGCATGGAAGAAATCGAAATCATCGCGCCGGCCATCGAGCGCCTGCGCGCCGAAGGCTTCGACGCGCGCGGCCCGTTCTCTCCCGACACGGTGTTCATCGGCGCGCGGCGCGGCGACGTCGACGCAGTGGTGTCGATGTACCACGACCAGGGCCAGATCGCGATGAAGCTCATGGGGTTCGAGCAGGGCGTGACCCTGCACGGCGGCCTGCCGGTGCCGGTGGCCACGTCGGCCAGCGGCAGCGCCTTCGACATCGCGGGCCGGGGCATCGCGCAGATCGAGGGGCTGCAGCAGGCCTTCGACCTGTGCGTGCGCATGGCCAGCGGCGCGCCGGTGCGCATGCCGGCCGGCTGAGGCAAACAAAAAGGGCCGCTTGCGCGGCCCTCGGAAACCATGGCGCCTAACGGCGCCGCTTCAATGTTCAGGCGGCCGGCGGCGCACCGTGGGCGTTGGGCTCCGGCTGCGTCGGCTGCACGTAGAAATAGATCAGCACGAGGTTGATGACCGGGATCAGCATCAGCAGCTGGAGCCAGCCGCTCTTGCCAATGTCGTGCAGGCGGCGCGCGCCCACCGCCAGCGCGGGCAGCAGGAAGGCCAGCGCGGCGATCACGTACACGTATTGGTGGATAAGGCTCGCCACGATGAGAACGACCACCTCGGCAAGCACGAACCACCAGTACTCCGAGCGCGTGGCCCGGCCGGTGAAGTCGGCGTACTTGTTGAAGCAGGTCTTGACCGCTGTTTGAAAATCCATTTATCGGCTCCTCTTGATTGATCCCAGGGAAATTTCCCTGGGCCGATCATATCGGCGCATCTTTCAACCACAAATACAGCCAAAAACAGCCATCTGCTCGCAAACAAACGGCTTATTCAGTGCATTCCTGGCGGTCGATTCAGCCGCCGAGGCGCTTGAGGAGGCCGGCCGTGGATGCGTCGAGGCCGGTGATGTCGCCCGAAGCCAGGCGTGGTTCGATGTCCCTGGCGAGCACCTTGCCCAGCTCCACGCCCCACTGGTCGAAGCTGTTGATGCCCCACAGCGCGCCACTGGTGAACACGCGGTGCTCGTACATCGCGAGGAAGGCGCCCAGCGATTCGGGCGTGAGCTTCTCGAACACGAAGAAGGTGCTCGGCCGGTTGCCCGGGAAGTTCTTGTGGCCGCCCTCGTCGAGCTTGCCGACCATCAGCGCCTGCGCCTGCGCGAGCGCGTTGGCCAGCAGCTTGGGGTGATGGCCTTCGAGGTCGTGCGAGGCGTCGCGCACCGCCAAGAATTCGAGCGGGATCACGTCCGTGCCCTGGTGCAGCATCTGGAAGTAGGCATGCTGGCCGTTGGTGCCCGGCTCGCCCCACAGCACCGGCGAGGTGCCGAATGCCACCGGCTTGCCGTCCGCATCGACCTGCTTGCCGTTGCTTTCCATCTCGAGCTGCTGCAGGTAGGCCGGCAGGCGCTTCAGGGCGCTGTGGTACGGCGCGATGCCGCGGCTGGTGAACTTGTGGAAGTTGCGATACCAGACGTCGAGCAGGCCCAGGCGCACCGGCAGGTTCTGCGCGAGCGGCGCGGTGCGGAAGTGCTCGTCCATGGCATGCGCGCCTGCCAGCAGCCGGCGGAAACCGTCGGCGCCGATGGCCAGCGCAATCGGCAGGCCGATGGCCGACCAGAGCGAATAGCGCCCGCCCACCCAGTCCCAGAAGCCGAAGGTGGTGTCGATGCCGAACTTCTTCGCCGCTTCCACGTTGGTGGTGAGCGCCGCGAAGTGGCCCGCGATGTCGGTGCCGCCCGATTGCTCGTACCAGCGCTTGGCCGACTGCGCGTTGGTCATCGTCTCGGCCGTGGTGAAGGTCTTCGAGGCAATGAGGAAGAGCGTGTGCTCGGGCGCCAGGCCCTTCAGCACGCCCGCCAGTTCATGGCCGTCGACGTTCGACACGAAGTGGAAGCGCTTGCCCGGCGCGGCGAACTCGGCCAGCGCCAGCACAGCCATCTGCGGTCCGAGGTCGGAGCCGCCGATGCCGATGTTCACCACGTCGGTGATCGTGTGGTCGGCGCGCACCTTCTCGGCATAGGCCAGCATCGCGTCGAGCGTGGCGTGCACCTCGCGCAGCTCGTTCGCGGTCTTCGGGCCGGTGGGCGCATCGGCCGGCGCGCGCAGCAGCGTGTGCAGCACGGCGCGGTCTTCGGTGTTGTTGATGTGCTCGCCGGCGAACATGGCGTCGCGGTGCGCCTCGAGGCCGCATTCGCGGGCCAGCGTGAGCAGAAGCTCTTCCGTGCGCGCGTCGATCAGGTTCTTCGACAGGTCGGCGAACACATATGGCGCCTCCTGGCTGAAGCGCTTGAATCGGCCGGCGTCGTCGACGAAGGCGTGGCGCACGTCGAACTGGCGGCCCGCGATATCGAAGGCGGATTGCAGCTGCGCCCAGGCCGGCGCACGGTCGCAGCGAAGTTGCATGGCCATGTCTACTTGCCGCTTTCCTGCATGAGTTTTTCGAGCTTCACCGCGTCGGCCGCGAAGGCGCGGATGCCTTCGGCGAGCTTCTCGGTGGCCATGGCGTCTTCGTTGAGCGCGAAGCGGAAGCCGGCTTCGTCGTAGCTCACCTTGGGCGCGTCGCCCTTGGCCGCGGCCTTGGCGTCGAGCGCGTGTTCGAGCGGCTCGTTGCTGGCGGCCAGCTCGGCCAGCAGCTCGGGGCTGATGGTCAGCAGGTCGCAGCCGGCCAGCGCCTTGATCTGACCGACGTTGCGGAAGCTCGCGCCCATGACTTCGGTCTTGATGCCGTGCTGCTTGTAGTACTCGAAGATCTGGCGCACCGACTTCACGCCGGGGTCGTTCGCGCCGGCGCTGGCGGCCTCGTCCCACTTGGCGCCTGCCGTCTTCTTGTACCAGTCGTAGATGCGGCCCACGAAGGGCGAGATGAGCTGCACGCCGGCCGCACCGCAGGCCACGGCCTGCGCGAACGAGAACAGCAGCGTCAGGTTGGTGCGGATGCCCTTCTGCTCGAGCGCGCGCGCGGCCTCGATGCCTTCCCACGTGGAAGCCACCTTGATGAGCAGGCGCTTCTCGGTGTCGATGCCTTCGGCCTTGTAGAGCGCCACGATGCGCTCGCCGCGCGCGATGGTCGCGGCGGTGTCGAACGACAGGCGGGCGTCGACTTCGGTCGACACGCGGCCCGGAATGATCGAGAGGATTTCGGTGCCGAAGCGCACCAGCAGGCGGTCGATGACCTCGTCGAGCGGCTTGCCCGCGTGTTTCTTCACGGTCTCGTCGAGCAGCGGGCGGTATTCGGGCTTCTGCACGGCCTTGAGGATCAGCGACGGATTGGTGGTCGCGTCCTGCGGCTTGGAAACGCTGAGTTGCTTGAAGTCACCGGTGTCGGCGACGACGGTGGTCCACTGGCGGAGGGCATCGAGTTGGTTCATGAAATCATTATCCTGTGCGGGTTATGACAAGTCCTGCACGCAGTTGCGCGTTGGCCGATGTTTTCATGCGCACCGTAGCACGGGTTTCCGCGCGGCTCCATCAGCCTGATGCCCGTGGGGTTGTCCGCTTCTTCATGGGGCGCGTCCGGCCTCCTCGCCCTACAGCGGCTGTGGTCCGCGACTGACGGCCGGGCGCCCGCCCCACACTTATCCTGAAGCGGATGCTGAACTTTTCCATCCCTTCCAGGAGTGCCCCATGACCCAACGCCCGCGCCCCACGGCGCCCGCCGTCCGACCTTTCGACGACCGCCGCACCAGCCATGCGATCGGCGCCATGGCCACGGCCTTCGTGGTGGGCGGCGTTGCGACCTGGCTGGCGCTGGGGGCGGCGCGCACCGCACGCGCCCAGCCGGCCGGCCCGGCCGACGGCGCTCCGCTGATGCGCGCGCCGCTGCAGGTGGTGGCCCCGGTCGACCTGCAGCGCTATGCCGGCATGTGGCACGAGCAGGCCCGCCTGCCCAATCGCTTCCAGAAACAATGCGCCGGCCCCGTCACCGCCGAATACACGCCGCAGCCCGACGGCACCGTGCAGGTGGTCAACCGCTGCGTTCGGCAGGACGGCAACTTCGACGAGGCCGTCGGCACCGCGCGCGTGGTGCCCGTGGCGGGACAGCCCGGCGCGGGCCGCCTCGAAGTGCGTTTTGCGCCGGCATGGCTCAGCTGGCTGCCGCTGGTGTGGGGCGACTACTGGATCCTGAAGCTCGACCGCGAATACCAGGTCTCGCTCGTCGGCACGCCGGACCGGCAGTACCTCTGGGTGCTGTCGCGCGCGCCGCGGCTCGATGCCGCCGTGCTCGAAGCCGAACTCGACTACGCCCGCAGCCTGGGGTTCGACACCGACAAGGTGGTGCTGACCGGCAGGTAACGCTGCAGCTGCGAAGGCAGCATGGCCGGCGACGTGCAATGGATGGCGTGCCAGCCGAAGGCACGGGCCATTTCCACGTTGGCGGCGGAGTCGTCGATGAACACGGTCTGCTCGGGGTCGAGGCCGTGGCGCATGGCCAGCACCTCGTAGATCTCGCGCTCCGGCTTGAGGAATTTCACGTCGCCCGAGAACACACCGCCGTCGAAGCGCCGCATGAAGGCATGCCGGCGCTCGATGGCCCTGGCGTAGGGCGCGGGCATGTTCGACAGGTAGTACAGCCGCAGCGGCTGGCCGGCTTCGCGGTGTTCCATGAGCTGCTCGAGCATGGCCACCGTGACCGGGATCGGCTCCAGCCGCTCGCCCAGACCCTGCAGCATCGCGTGCAACGGCTCCGGCGGCAGCGCCAGCCGGGCCGACATGCGGGCGATGGCGTCATCCAGCGTGCGGGTGCCGCAGTCGAAGCCTGTCCAGTCGTCGTGATGGAAAAGCGCCCGCCCCATCGCGGCCGCGGCGGCCTCGGTGGGTGCATGGGACGCCAGGTGAGCCTGTACCAGGCGGGCGGGCTCCCATGCGAACAGCACGGCGCCCAGATCGAAAACCACGTTCATGGCGCCATTGTTTCATGCGCCGGGCACCACGCTCACGCCGTGGGCTCCCAGGGACAGCGTTGCCTGGGCGCCGGCCGCCAGCGGCCGTGACAGGTCGGTCGACACCACGAAGACCGGCCCCAGGGTGGTGTCGAAGCCATATTCATAGAAGCTGCCCAGGTAGGCCGACTTGCGCAACGTGGCCGGCAGGCCGTCGGCCGCGCCGTGGGCGCCGATCTGCCACGCCTCGGGCCGCACCGCCACCTTCACCGTGCCGGGCGCCACCGCGTAGCGCGGCTGCAGGCGCAGCGGGCCCAACGCCACGCTGCCGTCGGCCTGCGCCGTGGCGGGAAACACCATCGCCTCGCCCATGAAGCCGGCGACGAACTCGCTCTCGGGCCGGCCGTAGAGCTGCTCGGGCGTGCCGCGCTGGGCGATCACGCCGTGGTCCATGACGATGATCTGGTCGCTCACGGCCAGCGCCTCGCTCTGGTCGTGCGTGACGTAGGCCACCGTGAGCTTCAGCCGCTGCTGCAGCGTGCGGATCTCTTCGCGCATCTCGCGCCGCAGGCGGGCGTCGAGGTTGGACAGCGGCTCGTCGAACAGCAGCACCGCCGGCTCCAGCACCAGCGCGCGCGCCAGGGCCACGCGCTGCTGCTGGCCGCCCGAAAGCTCGCTGGGCAGGCGCTCGTCGAAACCGACAAGGCCCACGCCGCGCAGCGCCTCGCGCGCCCGCGAAGTGGCCTCGTCCTTCTTCACGCCGCTCATGCGCAGGCCGTAGCCCACGTTCTCGATCACGTTCATGTGCGGGAACAGCGCATAGCTCTGGAACATCATGCTGACGTTGCGCTCGGCCGGGCCCAGCGTGGTCACGTCGCGCCCGCCCATGAAGATCGAGCCCGAGGTCGGCGACTCCAGCCCCGCGATCATGCGCAGCGTGGTCGTCTTGCCGCAGCCCGAGGGGCCGAGGATGGTGGTGAGCGTGCCCACGGGCACCTCGAAGCTGATGCCCTTGACGGCCAGCGGCGCGTTCTTGTCGGTGCCGTAGCGCTTGGTGACGTTGCGGAATTCGATGCCGTTGCTCATGTGTTGTTCTCCCGTTTCAATGCACCGGCGCGGCCACCACGGGTGCCGCCCCCGCCTTGCGCCGCCCCAGCTTGCGCTCCCCCACCACCCACTGCACCAGCGCAATCGCCAGCGACATCAGGATCATGAGCACCGTGCAGTAGGCCAGCGCAATGCCGTAGTCGCCGTTGCCGACGCGGCCGATGATGTAGGTGGTGGCCAGTTCGTTCTCGGCCGTGACCAGGAAGATCACCGCGCTCACCGTGGTCATGGCGCGCACGAAGCTGTAGACCAGCGCGGCCACCAGGGCGGGCTTGAGCAGCGGCAGCACCACCTTGAAGAGCGTCTGCGAGGTCGATGCGCGCAGCATCAGCGAGGCTTCGTCGAGCGAGCGGTCGAGCTGCTTGAATGCCGCCGTGCCGGCGCGCACGCCCACCGGCAGATTGCGGAACATGAAGCACAGCACGATGATCAGCCCCGTGCCCGTGAGCTCGAAGGGCGGTACGTTGAAGGCCAGGATGTAGCTCACGCCCAGCACCGTGCCCGGAATCGCGAAGGCCAGCAGCGCGCCGAACTCGAAGAGCCCCTGCCCCTTGAACTCGTTGCGCGCCAGCAGCCAGGCAATGAGCAGGCCCAGCGCGGCGGTGATCGGCGCCGAGATGCCCGCGAGCTTGAGCGTGGTGATCAGCGAGTTCCACGCGGTGCCCGCCCACACCAGGCCGAACTGCCCCCACTCCAGTGCGAAGGCGCTCTTGAAGTGGTTCAGCGTGAAGCTGTAGTCGCGCCCCCAGGTCTGCACGAAGCCGCCCGCGAAGGCGAACAGGTAGACCACCGCGGTGAACGCGATCCACGGCATGGCGATGCAGTAGATGGTGCGGCGCACGCCGTCGGGCAGCGCCATCGCGATGCCGGCGTCGCCCTTGCCGCTCACGGTGGTGTAGTTCTGCTTGCCCAGCAGGCCGCGCTGCAGCGCGAACACGCCGAGCGCGAACAGCGTGAGCACCCAGGCCAGCGAGGCCGCGCGGCCCTGGTCGTACTGCGCGCCGACGATGGCGAAGAAGATGTCGGTCGACAGCACCGAGAACTGCCCGCCCACCACCACCGGGTTGCCGAAGTCGGCAATGCTTTCGATGAAGCCGACCAGGAAGGCATTGGCCAGCCCGGGTTTCAGCAGCGGCAGCGTGATGGTGAAGAAGGTGCGGCGGCGGTCGGCGCGCAGCATCTGCGCCGCCTCTTCCAGGCTGGGCGCGATGCCCTGCACCACGCCGCGCATGATCATGAAGGCGATGGGCGTGAAAGCGAACAGCTGCGCCACCAGCACGCCCGGCATGCCGTAGAACCAGCGCGTGGGCTCGATGCCGAACACGCTCTCCAGCACCTGGTTGACGATGCCGGCGCGGCCGAACAGCAAGATGAGCCCGAGCCCCACCACGAACGGCGGCGTGATGATCGGCAGCAGCGCCAGCACCCGCAGCGCGCCCTGCCCGCGCTTGCTGCCGCGCTCGGCCATCAGCGCCATCAGCGTGCCCAGGAAGGTGGTGCCGGCGGCCGTGAGCAGCGCCAGCACCAGCGTGTTCCAGGCCACGCCGCAGCGCACGCCGCCGCTCAGGCAGCCCAGGCCCCAGATGCGCTCGGTGAACACGCGGGCGACGAAGGCCGTGATCGACCACTGCCCGTCTTCATTGAAGAAGGCGCCCGACAGCGCCTTGCTTACCGGGTAGGCGATGAACAGTGCCATCAGCACGCCGCAGCCGACGACGGCAGCCGCCACGAACAGGTCGCCCTTGAACAGGCCCAGCCGCGCGATGCCGAAGGCCATCAGCAGCACCAGGACCGTGAGCGCCACGAAGCCGCCCGCGCCGATGCCGAACTGGTTGACCGCCAGCTCGCCGAACTGCGCGTTGAGCGCGGCAAAGCTCCAGCCGCGCGCACCGATGGTGAAGCCCGCCACCGCCAGCCCGAGCGCGCCTGTCAGCCCGCCCGCCAGCAGCCAGCGCCCTTGCGCCTTGCCGGCCGGCAGCCATGCGCCCACTGCGCACAGCAGCAGCCCCGCCAGCCCGATGAAGAGCCAGCCGCGCCCCTGCGTGGCCGCCTGCATCAGTCCGTTGGCGCCCTCCGCCTGGCTGAACACCTGCGGAACGGCTTCGTACCAGGTCGAATCCTGGATCGCATACCAGGGCAGCAGCAGGTAGGCCGCCAGGCCCAGCGCGACCCATGCCCAGATCCAGCGCTGCGAACGCCGGGCGGCGGCCAGGGACGCCGGATTGACCGGCGCGCCTTCGATAGCGCGCGCTTCCACTTAGCGGGGCAGCGAATTGACGTCTTTTTCCCAGCGCGCGATCAGGCGGCGGCGCTCGGCGCTGGCGCCGTACTTGGCGTAGTCGTAGTTGATGAACTTGATCTTCTTGAAGTCGGGAATGCGCGGGTCGAGCTTGGCGTTCACGTTGCTCGGCAGCTGGAACTGCTTGTTCGCGGCGCCCAGTTCCTGCGCGGCGGGCGTCAGCGCCCATTCATAGAACTTCTTGGCGGCGTCGAGGTTGCGCGCGCCCTTGATGATGCTCATGGAGCCGATCTCGGCGCCGGTGCCGTCGCTCGGCGTGATGGTCTCGACCGGGAAGCCCTGCATCTTCTCGCCCGGGCCGTCATGCACGAAGCTGATGGAGATGGCGGTCTCGCCGCGCGCCACCGCCTTGATCGGGCCGGTGCCCGAGCGGGTGTACTGGCCCACGTTCTTGTGCAGCGCCTTCAGGTACTCGAATGCCTTGTCCTCGCCCATCATCTGCACCAGCGTGGCGATCATGGTGTAGGCGGTGCCGCTCGACGCGGGGTTGGCCACCTGGATGTCGCCCTTGTATTCGGGCTTGAGCAGGTCGGCCCAGGTCTTGGGCACCGGCAGCTTCTTCTTGGCCAGCAGCTCGGGGTTGTAGCCGAAGCCCAGCGGGCCCGAGTAGATGCCGACAGTCTTGTAGCCAGACTGCTTGGCCTGCTGCTGCGCCCAGGGGTGCAGCTGCGACAGCGTGGGCGACTTGTATTCGAGCGTCAGGCCCTGTTCGGCCGCCTGCAGGTGCGGGTCGCCGGTGCCGCCGAACCAGACGTCGGTCTTGGGGTTGTCCTTCTCGGCGATCAGCTGGGCCAGCGCCTCGCCGGAACCCTTGAGCGCCATGTTGATGCGCACGCCGGTGGTACGCGCGTAGACGGTGGAAATCACGTTGCACCACTCGGCCTGGACCGAGCAGATGACATTGACGGTCTGCGCCGACGCCGCGGCCGACAGACCCAGCAGCGCGGCTGCGGTAAAAAGCTTGCTCTTCATTCGAAATCTCCACCTCGGCATAAAAAAATGGCCTTGCGGCCGTGGTGCAGCGTAGCTTTAGTACAGGTCTCGCGAATCGGTACAAGTACCATCGCGACTGGCATATCGGCCTGCTCGGCACTCAGACAAAGGAAAGTTTTCTCATGAGCTTCGATCTCGTTCTGTTCGGCGGTACTGGCGACCTCGCATGGCGCAAGCTCATGCCCGCGCTGTTCCAGGCATTCCGGCACGGCAGCCTGCCGCAAGACGGGCGAATCATCGGGGTGGCTCGCGACGATCACTCCGACGACCAGTACCGCGAGCTCATCCAGTCGCGCTTCAATGCGGTCGAAGGCGCCAAGCGGCCCTCGCCCGACGAGTTCAAGAAATTCGCGTCGATGCTGCACTACCTGCGCATGGACCTGTCCAAGACGGAAGACTACGCGCGCCTCTCCGAACTGCTCAAGCAGCGCGACGCCGACACGGTGGTGATGTACGTGGCCACCGCGCCCGCGCTCTTCACGCAGGTGGTCGAGCAGATCGCCGCCGCCGGCATGAACGGCCCCAGGACGCGCATCGTGCTGGAAAAGCCGCTGGGCCACGACCTCGCCTCCAACCGCGCCATCAACGCGGCCGTGGGCAAGGTGCTCGAGGAAAAGCAGGTCTTCCGCATCGACCACTACCTGGGCAAGCCCTCGGTTCAGAACCTCTTTGCCATGCGCTTCGGCAATGCGCTGTTCGAGCCCATCTGGCGCCGCGAGCACATCGCCAACATCCAGATCACCATCGCCGAAGACCTGGGCGTGGAAAAGCGCGGCGCCTTCTACGACCAGACCGGCGCGCTGCGCGACATGGTGCAGAACCACGCGCTGCAGCTGCTGTGCGCCATCGGCATGGAGCCGCCGATCAACTCGCACGCCGACGCCATCCGCGACGAAAAGCTCAAGGTTCTGCGCGCGCTGAAGCCCTGGACGCCAGAGAGCCTGAGCCTGCACGCGGTGCGCGGCCAGTACACGGCCGGCACGGCCTACGGCGAGCGGGTGCAGGGCTACCGCGACGAGCCGGGCGTGAACCCCGACAGCCGCACCGAGACCTTCGTGGCGCTGCGCACCGAAATCGCCAACTGGCGCTGGGCCGGCGTGCCGTTCTATATCCGCACCGGCAAGCGACTGGCCTCGCGCGACGCGCGCATCGAGGTCAATTTCAGGCCCACGCCGCACGCCATCTATCGCGCGCCGGCCGGCAACGTGAACAAGTTCGTCATCAACCTGCAGCCCAAGGACGGGCTGGAGCTGCACATGCTCGCGCAGGCCCAGGACAACCGACAGCGCAGCAACGGCAACCAGAGCTCGGCCAACCAGCTGGCGCCGGTGCAGCTGGACCTGGATTTCGACAAGCGCTTCGGCGCCGAGCGCGTGGGCGCCTACGAGCGCCTGCTGCTGGACGTGATCGACGGCCGGCTCAACCTGTTCGTGCGCAGCGACGAGCAGGAAGAAGCCTGGCGCTGGGTCGAGCCGCTGATCGACAGCTGGGAATCGGACGGCGGCCCGCGCCCCTATGCGGCCGGCACCTGGGGCCCGAGCGCGTCGAGCGCGATGATCGCGCGCGACGGCTTCTCCTGGGGCGAGGAGCAGTAAGGCCCCCTCGGGCCCGGGCCGCGCTCAGCCGAACTGCAGGCAACGCATGCTGAGCGTGCCCGACTGGAACCCCTCGTAGACCGTCTTCGCGCGCTCGCCGCTGCCGGCGGCGCCAAGGGCGTAGAGAAACGGGTAGTAGTGGTCGGGCGTGGCCACCGCGGTCGACGCGCCTTCGAGCTTGGCGTAGTCGACCAGCGCGCGGTCGTCGCGGCCGGCCAGCGCGGACTTCACCGCATCGTCGAAAGCCTGCGCCCACGGGCGGCTGGCGCTGGGGCCGTCCGGCGTTCCGCGGTCGGTGGCGCGCAGGTTGTGCACCACGTTGCCGCTGCCCATCATCAGCACGCCCTTGTCGCGCAAGGCCGCCAGATCCCGCCCCACCGCATAGTGGAAGGCCGCCGGCTTGTCGTAGTCGATGCTGAGCTGGAACACGGGCACGTCGGCCTTCGGGTACAGGTGCTTCAGCACCGTCCAGGTGCCGTGGTCCAGGCCCCACTGGTCGGTGCCGATCACCGGCGCCTGCTTCACCGCGCCGACGGTTTCCCGCGCGAGCGCCGGGTGGCCGGGCGCGGGATATTCGACGTCGAACAGCGCCTGCGGGAAGCCGCCGAAGTCATGGATGGTCTTCGGCCGCTCCTGCATGCCGACGCCCGTGGCGCCCCGGCTCAGCCAGTGCGCCGACACGCTGAGGATGGCCGACGGCCGCGGCAGCTCCCGTCCCCAGGCCGACAGGCGCCGCGTGAAGGCGTTGTCGGTGATGGCGTTCATGGGCGAGCCGTGCCCGATGAAGACGACCGGCATGCGCCGCGTGGCCGCGCCGGCGGCCTGCACGCTGCAGGCCAGGGAAGCCAGCACGGCGGTTGCGCCAAGGGCGGTGCCCATGAGGAAGCCGCGGCGGCCCAGTTCGGAGCTTGCAAGAGTGGTCGTGATCGGCATGGCGGCACTCTGCAACAGTTTTCTGCGCAAGGCGGTGCCTTTGCGCACACTTTTTCGAAGATGGGCGGCCGCCGCGCTAGATGCGCCCCTCTTCGACCGCGTGGCAAGCCACCTGCACGCCCTTGATGCCCAGCAGCTTCGGTCGCTCCGCCGAGCAGCGCGCATTGGCATGCGGGCAGCGCGGATGGAAGGCGCAGCCCGTGGGCGGGTTCAGCGGGTTCGGCACCTCGCCCTGCACCGGTGTGCGGGAGCGGCCGGTGTGCTTCATCTGCGGAATGGCGTCCAGCAGCATGCGCGTGTACGGATGCTGTGGCGCCGCAAACAGCTTCTGCTTGTCGGCCACCTCGACCAGCCGGCCCAGGTACATCACGCCGACCTGGTCGGCCACGTGGCGCACCACCGCGAGGTTGTGCGAAATGAAGAGGTAGGTCAGGCCCTGCTCGCGCTGCAGGTCCTTCATGATGTTGAGCACCTGCGCCTGCACGCTCACGTCGAGCGCCGAGGTGGGCTCGTCGCACACCAGGAACTCGGGCTGCGTGGCGAGCGCGCGGGCAATGGAAATGCGCTGGCGCTGGCCGCCCGAGAACTGGTGCGGGTACTTGCTCATGTCCAGCGGCGACAGGCCGACCGACTTCAGCAGTTCGCCCACGCGTTCGCGCAGCGCGGCCTTGTCGCTGATGATGCCGTGCTCGCGCAGCGGCTCGCCGATGATGTCCTCCACGATCCAGCGCGGGTTCAGGCTCGCGTAGGGGTCCTGGAAGATCATCTGGATGCGGCGGCGCAGCTTGCGGCCTTCGGGGGTCTTGAACGCGGCGTGCGCGTCCTGCCCGTCGAACTGCAGGCCGCCGCGCGTGGGCGCATACAGGCCCACCAGCAGGCGTGCCACCGTGCTCTTGCCGCAGCCCGACTCGCCCACCAGCGCCAGCGTCTTGCCGCGCTCTATGGAGAAGCTCACGCCGTCCACCGCATGCAGCAGCACGCGCGGCTTGCGTTCGAGCACGCGGTTGAGCCAGGGCGGCGAAACGTCGAAGGTGCGGGCCAGGTCGTGGGCCACCACCAGCGGTTCGCCTGCCGCGGCGGTTGCGGTTGCAGTTGCGTTGCCGCGGGGTTCGATCACTGCTGCGCTCATCGCGTCACCTCGCTCAGGGGTTCTGCCGCTTCGGGCGTGGCGCGTTCGCCGGCCGCCAGGGCGTCGTGGTGCCGCGCGGCCAGTTCGGACTGGCCGGTGTGCGGGTCGGTGGCGTCGTGCAGCCAGCAGGCGGCGCGGGTGGCGCCGGCGTGCATGAGTTCCGGCCGCTCGGTCAGGCAGCGGGCAAAGGTGCGCGGGCAGCGCGGGTTGTAGGCGCAGCCCGTCGGAATGGCGTTGAGCCGCGGCATGGCGCCGTCGATCTGGTTGAGCCGCTCGCGGTCGCTCGCCATGTCGGGAATCGACGCCATCAGGCCCGACGTGTAGGGATGCGCGGGCTGGTGGATCACCTCGTGCACCGGGCCGATCTCGGCGATGCGGCCGGCATACATCACGGCCACGCGGTCGCAGGTCTCGGCGATCACGCCCATGTCGTGCGTAATCAGCATCACGGCCGCGCCGCGCTCCTTGCAGATGCGCTTGAGCAGCTGAATGATCTGCGCCTGGATCGACACGTCCAGCGCGGTGGTCGGCTCGTCGGCCACGATGAGCTTGGGCTCGGCCGCCAGCGCCAGCGCGATCACCACGCGTTGCCGCATGCCGCCGGAAAACTGGTGCGGGAAGTGGTCGATGCGCTGCTCGGCGGCGGGAATGCCGGTGTCCTGCAGCAGGCCGATGGCACGCTTGCGGGCCTCGGCGTCGGTCACCGGCAGGTGCGCCCGGATGGTCTCGACCAGCTGCCGGCCCACGGTGTAGAGCGGGTTCAGCGAAGTCAGCGGGTCCTGGAAGATCGCGCCGATCTTGCGCCCGCGAATCGGCCTCATCGCATCGAAGCCGAGGTTGTCGATGCGCTGGCCATCGAGGCGGATTTCACCTCCGGCCACGCGGCCCGGCGCTTCGAGCAGGCCGATGATGGCCGCGCCCGTGAGCGACTTGCCGGCGCCCGACTCGCCCACCACGCCGAGGATTTCCCCTGGCGCGATGTCGAAGGAAATCCGGTCGAGCGCGCGCAGCGTGCCTCGGCGGTGCGGAAACTCGACGACGAGGTCTTTGACCTGGAGCAGCGTCATGGTGGCGTTCTCCTTCTTGTCTTCAGCGCAGGCGCGGGTTCAGCGCGTCGCGCAGCCAGTCGCCGAGCAGGTTCACGCTGAGCGCGATGAGCACCAGCATCAGGCCCGGAAACACCGTGATCCACCATTCGCCCGAGAACAGGTACTGGTTGCCGATGCTGATGAGCGTGCCCAGCGACGGCGAAGTCGGCGGCACGCCGACGCCCAGGAACGACAGCGTGGCCTCGGTGATGATGGCGGTGGCCACCTGGATCGTGGCCAGCACCATCACCGGCCCCATCACGTTGGGCAGCACGTGGCGCAGCATGATGCGCAGCGGCGCCACGCCGGTGACGCGCGCGGCCTGCACGTATTCCTTGTTGCGCTCCACCAGCGTGGAGCCGCGAACCGTACGCGCGTACTGCACCCAGCCGGTCAGCGAGATGGAAATGATCAGCACGCCGAAGGCCAGCGACTCCTGCGCGTTGGGAAAGAGCGCGCGGCCGACACCGGCAATGAGCAGTGCCACCAGGATGGGCGGAAACGACAGCATCACGTCGCACACGCGCATGAGGAAGGAATCGAGCCAGCCGCCGAAGAATCCGGCAACCAGGCCCAGCACCACGCCCACCACGACCGACAGCACCACCGACACGAGGCCGACGATCAGCGAGATGCGCGCGCCATAGATGACGGCCGAGAGAATGTCGCGCCCCTGGTCGTCGGTGCCCAGCAGGTACTTGGACGAGCCTTCGGCGCTCCAGGCGGGCGGCAGCCGCGCGTCGCCGAGTTCGAGGGCGGCCAGGTCGAAGGGGTTGTGCGGCGACACCCAGCCGGCGAACACCGCGCAGACCACGCAGACCAGGGCGATGAGCGCGGCGGCAATGGCCACCGGCGATGTGCGAAAGCTGTAGCCGACATCGCTGTCGAGCCAACGGGCAAATGTTTTTTTCATCGTGAAGCAAATCCGCGTAAGGCCGCCGCCGGGCCGCCCCAGGGCGGCCGTGCCACCCCCTTTTTGGGGGGTGGCGAATCACATGCAGCGCAGCGGAGTCAAAAGCCTGAGGGCAGGCATCCTTACGGCTTGATGCTCATCCACTTGAAGTACATGAAGTTGTCGGCCAGCTGCACCAGCTCGACCTTCTTGCTCACGCCCCAGGCCAGCGACTGCTGGTGCAGCGGCAGGTGGCCCACGTCGTCGGCGTGCATCTTGAAGGCCTCCTTGATCAGCTCGTTGCGCTTGGCCTTGTCGGTCTCCGACTGGATCTGCTTGGTCAGCTCGTCCAGCTTGGGATTGCAGTAGGCGCCCAGGTTGAACTGGCCGGTGCCCTTGTCGTCGGGGCAGGAGGTGAGCGAGCTCAGCGCGTTGTGCGCGTCGTAGGTGGTCGGGGTCCAGCCCAGCATGTAGAAGCTGGTGTCGCGGCGCAGCACCTTGGGGAAGTAGGTGCCCTTGGTCTCGGCCACCAGGTTGATCTTGACGCCGATCTTCGCGAGGCTGGACGCCACGCTCTGGCAGATCTGGCCGTCGTTCACGTAGCGGTCGTTCGGGCAGTTCAGCGACACCTCGAAGCCGTTGGGGTAGCCGGCTTCGGTCAGCAGCTTCTTGGCGGCTTCGACGTCATAGGGCAGGCGCTTGTCCTGCTCGGCGGTCCAGCCGTTGATGCCGGGACCGACCAGCAAGGCGGTGGGGCGCGAGGCGCCGCGCATCACGGTGCGCTGGATGCCGGCGATGTCGATGGCCTGGTAGAAGGCCTGGCGGACGCGCTTGTCCTTGAACGGGTTCTTGCCCTTGATGTTCGAGTACTGCAGCTCGTCGCGCTTCTGGTCCATGCCCAGGAAGATGGTGCGCAGCTCGGGGCCGGTGATGACGCGGGCGTTGGGCGCGGCATTGATGCGGGCGATGTCCTGCACCGGCACGGGTTCCATCACGTCGACTTCGCCGGAGACCAGCGCGGCCACGCGGGTGGCGGGGTTGGCGATGGGCGTGAAGATGATCTCCTGCGCGTTGCCGTCGATCTTGCCCCAGTAGGTGCCGTTGCGCGTGAACACGGTGCGCACGTTGGGCTGGCGCTCGCGCACGCGGAACGGGCCGGTGCCGTTGGCCTTGAACGAGGCGGTGTTCTCGATGCCCTTGCGGCGGTCGACCGGCTTGGTGGCCTGGTTTTCCTCGCACCATTTCTTGCTCATGATCATCGTCAGCGAGATCACGTCGGGCAGGATGGGGAACGGGCCGTTGGTCTCGATCTCGACCGCGAGGTCGCCGACCTTGCGCACGGCCTTGATGTCGCTCAGCGTGGCGCGCATGTCGGAGCCGTCGCCCTGGGCGCGCGCGAAGCTGAACACCACGTCGTCGGCGGTGAAAGGCGTGCCGTCATGGAACACCACGCCCTTGCGCAGTTCGAAGCGCCAGACGTTCGGCGAGGTCTGCTTCCAGCTGGTGGCCAGCAGCGGTGCGAGGCTCAGGTCCTTGTTGCGGCCCACGAGGGTTTCATACACGTTGGCGGTGACGCTCAGCTGAAGCGATTCGTTGAGCGAGTGCGGGTCCAGCGATAGCGCGTCCCCCTGGTTCGCGATGCGGATGGTCTGCGCGCCGGCGACCATGCTGACGGCGCTCAGGGCGCACAAAACGGCGGCCGCGGCCACATTCTTCTTGAAACTCATGGGAACACTCCTCGGGTTGGAATCAAACAAATCACGGCGCCGCGGTAGCGGCGGCTTTCCCTGGCTGCGCGCCGCGGGTGGCGGCAAGCGGCATGCCCTGCTCGATCAGGCCCGCGTGCAACGCGGCGCCCAGCGGCAGGATCTCGTCATTGAAGTCGTAGCGGCTGTTGTGCAGGAAGGCGCCGTCGCGCACGTCCTGGCCGATGCGTAGATAGGCGCCCGCCTTCTTCTGCAGCATGAAGGAGAAGTCTTCGGCGCCCATGCTGGGCTCCATGCTGCGGTCGACGTTCTTCGCGCCGACCAGCGACTCGGCCACGTCGGCCGCGAACATGGCCTCGGGCGCGGTGTTGATGGTGGCGGGGTAGATGCGCTCGTACCTGATGGTGGCGGTGGCGCCGAAGCCTGACGCGATGGCCGCGCACAGCTCGTTGAGCCGCTGCTCGACCTGCGCCTGCACCCGCGCGCTGAAGGTGCGCACGGTGCCCACCAGCGTGGCCTCGCCGGGCACCACGCTCATCGCGCCGAGATCGCCGGCCTGCATCGCGCAGATGCTGATGACGGCGGCATCGATCGGGCGCACGTTGCGCGAGACGATGGTCTGGGCCGCGGTGATGATGTGCGCCGCGACCACGACCGGGTCGACGGTCAGGTAGGCATGCGCACCATGGCCGCCTTTGCCCTTGATGTTGATCGTGATGCGGTCGGCCGCGGCCATCATCGCGCCGCGGTTGATGCCGACGGTGCCGGCCGGCATGGCGGGCCAGTTGTGCATCGCGTAGACGGCATTCACGGGGAAGCGGTCGAACAGGCCGTCCTCGATCATCACGCGCGCGCCCGCGAAACCCTCTTCGCCGGGCTGGAAGATCAGCACGGCGGTGCCGTCGAAGTCGCGCGTCTCGGCCAGGTAGCGCGCGGCGCCGACCAGCATGGCGGTGTGGCCGTCGTGGCCGCAGCCGTGCATCAGGCCGTCGCTGGCGGAGCGCCAGCCGAAATCGTTGTCCTCGCGCATGGGCAGCGCGTCCATGTCTGCGCGCAGGCCGATCATCCGGCCGCTGGCCGTCGAGCGCCCGCGGATGACGCCGACCACGCCGGTCTTGCCGATGCCCTCGTGGATCTCGTCCACGCCGCAGGCACGCAGTGCCTCGCGCACGCGCCCGGAGGTGTAGACCTCTTCGAAGCCGAGTTCGGGGTGGGCGTGCAGGTCGCGGCGGAAGGCCGTGATCTCGGGGTAGAAGCTTGCGATGTGCGCGAATGCGCGGCCGGATGCCTTCAGGCGCGGAGCTTCTGTTGTCGCTGCGGTCATGTCAGTGCCCTCCCGCCTTGCCGACGCGCAGCCGCGGATCGACCACGAAGTACAGCAGGTCGACCACGAGGTTGATCACCACGAAGATCAAGGCAATCAGGCACAGGTAGGCGGCCATCACCGGAATGTCGGCGAAGGTCACGGCCTGGATGAACAGCAGGCCCATGCCGGGCCACTGGAACACCGACTCGGTGATGATCGCAAAGGCGATGAGGCCGCCGAGCTGCAGGCCGGTGATGGTCATCACGGGCACCAGCGTGTTCTTGAGCGCATGGCCGAAATGGATCGCGCGGTTCGACAGGCCGCGGGCGCGCGCGAACTTGATGTAGTCGGTGCGCAGCACTTCGAGCATCTCGGCGCGCACCAACCGCATGATGAGCGTGAGCTGGAAGATCGCCAGCGTCACCGCCGGCAGCACGATGTGCTGCCAGCCGTCGACGCTGAAGAGACCGCTGCTCCACCAGCCGAACTTGACGGTCTCGCCGCGCCCGAAGCTCGGGAACCAGCCCAGCGTCACGGCAAAGACGAGGATCAGCAGGATGCCGATCAGGAATGTGGGCAGCGACACGCCGAGCAGCGACACCGTCATGAAGAACTGGCTCAGGAAGGTGCCCCGGCGCAGTGCGGTGTAGACGCCCATCGGAATGCCGATGAACAGCGCCAGCACGGCAGCCACGAGCGCCAGTTCGAGCGTGGCCGGGAAGCGCTCGCCGATCAGGCGCGACACCTTCGCGCCCTGACGCAGGCTCAGCCCGAACTCGCCCTGGGCGGCATTGACCAGGAAGTGCCAGAACTGCACGAAGAAGGGCTGGTCGAGCCCCAATGCGGCGCGCAATTCACGGATCTGGTCGGGCTTCGCGTCCTGCCCCAGGAGGAACACGACGGGATCACCGACATATTGGAACAAGAGGAAGGCGATGAACGCGACCGCGACCATCACGATCACGGCCTGGATCAGGCGGCGCAGTACGAAGGCAATCATTCAGTAAACAAAGTGAACTGGCATGCTAGCAGTGCAAGGTGCGTGCCCGCACGGTGGTTCCCCGAGGATGCGGTCCGTGATTTCCCCAGGGGCAGCATGAAAACCGCAGACGAAAAAAAGCCACTCGACTTTCGCCGAGTGGCTTTTGGCTTTTTCATCCGAAGCTGGCTTGCGCCAGCGTCAAATTAGAAAGCGTGACGGATACCGAAGTCGTAGCCGGTCGAGGTCTTCGGGGTGAAGGTGCCAGCTGCGTTTTGGTAGAAGCCAGGGCCGCCAACCGTCAGGCCAGCGCCGTTCTTGTTGCTGATGCGAGCAACCGTAGCGTACAGAGCCGTGCGCTTCGACAGGTTGTGCACGTAGCCCAGAGCCAGCTTGTTAGCCTTCGGGTCGGCGTTGTTGTTCAGCACGAACGGGTTGTAAGGCTGGTTCGTGTCGTACTTGACTGCCGAGTACGAAGCGCGGATCAGGCCGGCACCGACGGGAACCGTCACGCCGATCAGGTAGCCCTTCAGGTCGATGTCGTTGCGGCCGCCCAGGAAAGGCGTCACTTCGTAGTCGATCTTGTTCTTGGCTTGCGACACTTCACCGAACAGCTTCACGGGACCGAAGTCATACGAAGCGCCCAGGTTCAGGGTGTTGACCTTGGTGGTCGTGCCAGCGTAGTAGTTGTCGCCAACAGTGCTCGAACCGTAGGCCAGAGCCACGTCCAGAGGACCGTTCGCGTAGCCGAAACGGCCACCGACGTAACGACCTTGACGAGCGGCGTTAGCCGTCGTGGGCGTGTAGATGCCGTTGTCGTACTTGGTCTTCTCGCTCATGCCGTACATCACTTGGCCATAGAAGCCGCCGAGGTTCGGGGGCAGGAAGTAGCCAATGGTGTTGCTTGCGCGAACGTAGTTGCTGGTACCGACGTTGGTGAACGCGCCGGTCGAAGCTGCGGGGGTACCGAAGCCGCCGAACGAGGTGTTAGCCGTCGAGATCAGGTTGGTGCCAACGCCGTTGGTGCCGAACGGATCGAACACGGTGTCGTTCCAGAACGTCGGGGTGTAGTCACGACCCAGGCGGATTTCACCGAAACCACCCGACAGGCTCACGGTAGAGCGACGTGCGAACGTAGCGATACCTTGTTGGCCGTCGTCGTTGGAGATCGGGGCTTCGAGCCAGAAGCTGGCTGCCAGGCCACCACCGAGGTCTTCCGTACCACGGAAGCCCAGACGGCTGGAGTTGTAGCCCGAGTTAGCCAGTTGACGGCTGCTGGTCTTGACCGAACCTTGGTTCAGATAGACGGGAATGCCGAAAGCATTGGGGAACACGGTCGGGTTCAGGTCACGTGCCGTGCTCGAATAGCCGCTGATCGACGCGTCGACCACACCAAACAGAGTGACGGACGACTGAGCCGAGGCAACACCGGCGACAGCCAGGGCAGCCAGAGCAACTAGAGATTTTTTCATTGCAAGTTTCTCCAAGGTTAAACATAGGGCTCCGGTGCGAAGGGCTCACCGTGACTGGCACATTTGTGCTCCCACCGGACCCCGGGCCAACCTCCTTTTGGGAAGTTGATGCTATTGCACCAGAGCCGCTGCGGCAGGGCAAAACAAATCTCCCGAAATGTTGGCTGGTCTGCGCGTTTCGTTGCAGTCCTGCAACAAAGGTCTTAGGGCAGCTTCGCTCCACTATATGAAATGCAATGCCCGTTCGATCCGGGGTTTCCCGTGTGCGGTCAAATAGGGGCATGACTGCTTTGTTTGATCCCGTCCTGACCGCGGCGGACGCGGCATTGCGCACCCTGTTTGCCCGTCCCCACGCAACCCGGGCCCTGCCTGCGCCTTCCCAGGCACCGGGCGAAATGAGCGAGACGGAGCGCCGCGAAGCCGGCGCGTTGATGCGCGTGAACCATGTCGGCGAAGTCTGCGCGCAGGCGCTTTACACGGCCCAGGCCGCCGTGGCACGTGATCCCGCCCTGCGCGCGCATTTCATCGAGGCCGCGCATGAGGAAACAGATCACCTGGCCTGGACACGCCAGCGCCTCGATGATCTGGGAGCGAGGCCGTCCCTCCTGAATCCGATCTGGTATGCCGGGGCATTCGGCCTCGGCCTCGTTGCGGGGCGTCTTGGAGACCCATTGAGCCTGGGCTTCGTCGCGGAGACGGAGCGCCAGGTGGAGGCCCACCTGGACAGCCATCTGGACCGGCTTCCGCCCGAGGACAGCGCCTCAAGGGCCGTGGTCGAGCAGATGAAGGCTGACGAAGCACGCCACGCCGCGCAAGCCGTCGACGCTGGCGCCGCGGAGTTGCCCGCCCCGGCCAAGGCGTTGATGCGCATGGCTTCCCGCGTGATGACCACGCTGGCGCACCGCATCTGAGGGCGGCCGCCAGCCTCAGGTCTCGATCAGGTCGAAGCTGGTCGTGATTTCAGCGGTCTTCGCCAACATGATGCTGGCCGAGCAGTAGGTTTCGTGGCTCAGCGCAATCGCACGCTCCACGGCGGAGGCCGGAATGCCCTTGCCGGCCACGGTGAAGTGCATGTGGATCTTGGTGAAGACCTTGGGGTCCTTTTCAGCGCGCTCGCTGGTGAGCTTGACACTGCATCGCTCCACCTGGTGACGCCCGCGCTTGAGGATCAGCACGACGTCATAGGCCGTGCAGCCGCCCGTGCCGGCCAACACGGTTTCCATCGGCCTGGCGGCCAGGTTCTGGCCGCCGTTCTCGGGTTTTGCAGCGTCAGGGGCGCCATCCATCATCAGGACGTGGCCGCTGCCCGTCTCGGCCACGAAGCCCATCGCCGACCTGGTGCCCGAGTCGCCGGTCCAACTTACTGTGCATTCCATGAAATATTGGGTTTCCAGTGAGGGATGTCGGGCAAAAATGCACGCCGACACCCGTTTGTGTGTGGGAAAAGCATCACTCGCTTGTTGCATCGCAACAAACAGCCGATATACTTTATTTCATTGCGCAAACGTATGCGCACCCAGTTGTCTCCTCCACCCTTCCAATTGGTGGATTTAGCCCCGAGCTGCAAAGCTCGGGGCTTTTTTCTTTCCGCGCCCCCCTCGCGCCCTCTGAAGCCACTCTAGTTTTCGCGCCGAAAGGGCAGTTGCTCTGGCTGCCCTGGCTGTCGCCGGTGTTGCCTCTGCCCAGTCGTCCGTCACTCTGTTCGGTGTGGTCGACGCATCTATCAGCAGTTATTCGAGCACCTCGCGTGACCTGAAGCCCACCGTCCTGAACAACAACTTCGGCGCTGCCACCTACACGAACCGGGGCAGCGTCAAGGTCAGCCGTACGGCCCTGGCCAACTCTGGCTACAACACCAGCCGCCTGGGCTTCCGTGGCACGGAAGACCTCGGTGGCGGCCTGGCAGCCAGCTTCTGGCTCGAAGCCCCCGTCTCCAACGACGACGGCGCCACTGGCGTTTCGACCTTCTCGCGTCGCTCTACCGTGAGCCTGTCGGGCGGTTTCGGTGAAATCCGCCTGGGTCGTGACTACACCCCGACCTTCTGGAACGACACCGTGTTCGACCCGTTCGGCACCAACGGCGTGGGCTCCAACCTGATCAACACGGCCAGCGGCTACAACTTGAGCACGGGCGGCGCCAAGGACACCGGCGGCTTCGGCGGCAACCAGAACTACTCTCGCGCCAGCAACTCGATCGGCTACTTCCTGCCGCCGAACCTTGGTGGCTTCTATGGTCAAGTGATGTACGCGTTCCACGAGAACGACAAGTACAGCAGCGGCCGATTCACCCCGGAAGACAGCGCCACCTCGAAGAGCCGCGCAGGCCGTTACATCGGCGGTCGCATCGGCTACGCCAACGGTCCCCTGGACGTGGCAATGGCCTATGGCAACAGCACGGTCGGCGATCAGTTCTACGCCGGCACCACCGACTCGGTGAAGACCTTCAACCTGGGCGCCTCGTACGACTTCGGCCCCGCGAAGCTGTTCGGCGAACTGTCGCGCCTCAAGAACTCGCGCGACTACGCAATCAGGCCGATCACCGGTGCGCGTTCCGACGTCGATCTGACCGGTTACCTGATCGGTGTGACCGTGCCGGTGGGCGCTGGCCTGATCCGCGCGTCGTACTCGGCAGTCAAGTACGACTTCAACCAGCCGTACAACCCATTCGTGCTGAACAACGCCGATCCGAAGGCCAACAAGCTGGCTCTGGGCTACGTGCACAACCTGTCGAAGCGCACCGCTCTGTACGCAACGATCGCTCGCGTCAGCAACAAGAACGGTGCCGCCCTGACCGTTGGCGGCCCTGGCTTCTACAAGGTTACGGATCGCGTGTTCACGCCGAAGACCTCGACGGGCTACGACTTCGGCGTCCGCCACGCTTTCTGATCTTCTCGGTCTGATCCCGATGCTGGCTCCTGCCAGTTCGAGTCAACAGCAAAGCCCCAAGTCGCCCGGTTCACGCCGGGCGGCTTTTTGGCCTTTCTATCCCACTTTTTCAGCTGCCCCGGCTACGCCGGCTTTGCAGCAACCCCACATTCATTTCTCCGCTCAACACCGATGCGTAGAAACGTTCGACCATGTTGACGCTCGTACGCGCATTGCGCGCCAAGGTCAGCATGTCGATCCCCTGCCCGTACAAGAGCCGCAGCGTGATTGCGGTATGGCGCAAACAGTAGAGCGTCCTCGACTGGCCCAACGGCCCTTTCGCGAGACCGGCCTTTTCGAGCACCCAGTGAAAGAAGAAGTTGAGCACCGCCAGCGCATGCTCGCGGTTCTTCAACTGCGGCATGAAGATGTAGTCTTCTGCGCCACCGTAACCATGCTCGCCGCGATAGGCGAGCAAGCATTCGTACACGCGTACCGCGGGACGAAGGCTCACGATGGGCTGGCTGTGCCGCTTGGTCTCCGGCAAGTTCATCCGCAGATACACGTGCTTGCCGCGCACGATCTCGATGTGCTTGTGCTTCATGAGCTTGATGTCGCTCGGACGCACGAAGGTGTTAACCATCCATCGAATCAGCCAGGGCAACTCGTCCGGCATCACAAGCAACTCGCGCGCTATCCAGAAACGTTCGCCGGCAGCAAGTTGATCGAGCACCGGATGCGATTGCCCTCGCAAGCTGCGCGCGGTTTCGATGATCGTCCGGTACTCCGCCACGCTGAAGCTCCCACGCGGCTGGCTGCGCACCTTGACCTTTGGAAAGGCAGGCGCATCGCGAAGCACGCCGATGTGAACGCCGTGCATGACCACCTTGCGCAGCAACACGAGGTACTGGGCAATCGTCGTACTGGTGAAGCCCTGCTCACCCAGGCGATCGATCAAACGTTGCGCGTCCGCAGTTGCAAACGACTGCGCAGGCACATCACCCAACAGCGGAACGATGTGCGCGCGCAATCTGTTGCCCATCACCTGCCATGTGGCACGCCCAATTTCTTTTCGCTGAACGCGCGCGGCCTCCGCTTGCATCAGCCCTTTCGAAAGATCACTGACAGAAATTGATAACAGATTTTGCTCAATCGTAAATTGATTGGCGGTGGTATGAATCGCGGGATAGGTGCGTCCAAAAAATCCCGAATCGTTAGCGGCAGGGGCTTTGTTGAAGAGGTTTATGACATTTGTGTCCATGTCATATCCCGCATGCAATCGCGATGCCTCTTATCATCGACAGTTAACAACTGAAAACTCCCTTGGAAAAAATCGTGCGCAATGCACCTGTTACTCCGGCGCTGACGCCCGCCGACTATCTCAGAAAAATACTCAATGCCCGGGTCTACGACGTTGCCGTCGAGTCCGCGCTCGAGAAGGCGCGTGCGCTCAGCGCGCGACTCGGCAACACAGTGCTGCTCAAGCGCGAAGACCAGCAGCCGGTCTTCAGCTTCAAGCTGCGTGGTGCCTATAACAAGATGGCGCACTTGAGCGCGGCGCAATTGGCGAGCGGCGTGATTTGCGCATCGGCCGGCAATCACGCGCAAGGCGTTGCATTGGGCGCGCGCAAGCTCGGTACGCGCGCCGTCATCGTCATGCCGGTGACGACACCCAAATTGAAGATCGACGCAGTGCGCGGTTTCGGCGGCGAAATCGTCTTGCATGGCGACAGCTATTCAGATGCATATCTGCACGCACTCGAACTGCAGGCTCAACAAAACCTCACCTTCGTTCATCCGTTCGACGACCCCGATGTCATTGCAGGCCAGGGCACGATCGCAATGGAAATCCTGCGCCAGCACCAGGGCCCGCTCGATGCGGTGTTCGTCGCGATCGGCGGCGGCGGATTGATCTCCGGTGTGGCCAACTACATCAAGGCCGTGCGCCCCGAGATCAAGGTGATCGGCGTGCAGATGAACGACTCCGACGCGATGATGCAATCGGTCGCGGCACACCAGCGCGTGAACCTGCCGGACGTCGGCCTGTTTTCGGACGGCACTGCCGTCAAGCTCGTGGGCGAGGAGACCTTCCGCATCGCCAACGAGCTCGTCGACGACTACATCGCCGTGGACACCGACGCCGTGTGCGCAGCCATCAAGGACATCTTCGTCGACACGCGCAGCATCGTCGAGCCCGCCGGAGCGCTGGCCGTGGCCGCGATCAAGGAATACGCGGCGAAGCACGGCCGCCAGGGCGAGACCTACGCGGCGATCCTCTGCGGCGCCAACATGAACTTCGACCGGCTGCGCTTCGTGGCCGAGCGCGCCGAGGTCGGCGAGGAGCGCGAGGCATTGTTCGCCGTCACGATGCCCGAAGAGCGCGGCAGCTTCCGCCGCTTCTGCGAGCTGATCAGCGAAATGCCGGCCAGCGATGCCGAGGGCGGCGGTGCGCCGCGCAACGTGACGGAGTTCAACTACCGCATCAGCGATGCCGCCAAGGCGCATGTGTTCGTCGGCCTCACCACCGCGGCGCGCGGCGAGTCGGCCACCATCGCACGAACCTTCAACGACCACGGCTTCGACTCGCTCGACCTCACGCACGACGAGCTCGCGAAAGAGCATCTGCGGCACCTGGTCGGCGGACGCACGGGCCTCGCGCACGACGAGCGCCTGCTGCGCTTCGTGTTCCCGGAACGGCCGGGCGCGCTGCTCAAGTTCCTGAGTCTGATGCAACCGAACTGGAACATCAGCCTGTTCCATTACCGCAACCAGGGCGCCGACTACGGCCGCATCCTCGTCGGGCTGCAAGTGCCGGCTGGCGAGTCGACGGAGTTCACGGCCTTCCTCGAAACGCTGGGCTATCCCTACGTCGAGGAAACGGCAAACCCCGCATACCGGCTCTTCCTGCAAGCCTGAGCGGAAGACCGAAAAACGAAAGCCGGCGCAAGGCCGGCTCGATTCGTCGTTCGCGTGGTGCGCGTGGTTGGCGTTATTGCGCTTGCGCCGGCATCGGCTGCGGCGCCATGGCCGCGGGCGGCGCGGCCTGCGGCAGTCCGACAGGCGACACGACGACCGGCGTGGGCGAAGTCACTGTGGGAAGCACCGGCGACGCGCTCACGCTGATGGGCGCGCGCACCGGCAGTTGCAGGGTGAACGCCGCCGGCCCGTCGACCTGCGCGCCCAGCGTTGCCGAACGCAGGCCCACGGACTGCAGCACGTAGTTGTCGCCCACCTTCGAGCCGACGCGGAACGGGCGCGGCGGCTTGCCGTCGATGGCAATGAGCGCCGCCCCCTGCTTCGACGGGTCCGCGACCACGCCCGACAACGCGAAGCGGCTCGCCGCTTCCGGCGCTACCGGCGCCGTGCTCGACGCGGGCAGCACGCCCAGCAGGCGGGCCACCGCATCGGAATCAGCCGCCACCGAAGGGCGCGGCATCGATGCCGCTGCGGCCACCGCGTCGGCGGGCGAAGCCAGCCGGAGTACCCAGAACACCGCGGCACCGGCGGCCAGCGCCCAAACTCCCGTGGTTGCAAGTGGGGCATGCCAGCGGGCGGCGGAGTAAGGACTTGTCATGGCCGCGGATTATCATGCAGCGCGCTTTCCGAATCATGTCGTCCAACCTATGAACAAATTCCTTCGTGCCGCCACCCGCACCGCCCAACGCGGCTTCACGCTGATCGAGCTGATGGTGGTGCTGGTCATCATCGGTGTGCTGGCCGCACTGATCGTGCCGAACGTGATCGAGCGCGCCGACGACGCCCGCGTGACTGCCGCACGCACCGACATCAACAATCTCATGCAGGCGCTCAAGCTCTACCGCCTGGACAACCAGCGCTACCCCACCGCCGAGCAGGGCCTGCAGGCGCTGCTCACGCGCCCGACCACCGGCCCGGCCGCGCCCAACTGGAAGCCCTACGTGGAGAAGCTGCCCAACGACCCGTGGGGCCACCCCTACCAGTACATGAACCCGGGCATCAAGGGCGAGGTCGATGTGCTTTCGTTCGGCGCCGACGGCCAGAGCGGCGGCGAAGGCAAGAATGCCGACATCGGCAGCTGGCAGTAGCGGCATTGGCGCGCGGCGCCGCAACCAGCCTCCGCGCTGCTCATCCTCCGGCTTCACGCTGCTGGAGCTGATCGTCGTGATCGCGATCATCGCGATCGCCACCGCCGCCGTGAGCTTCGCGATGCGCGACACCAACGCAGCCAAGCTCGACCGCGAAGCCGACCGGCTCGCCGCCCTGCTCGAATCGGCCCGCGCGCAGTCGAGGGCCAGCGGTGTCGCTGTGCGCTGGCGCCCCGTGGAAGGCAGCTTCGTGTTCGACGGCCTGCCGCCCGACGCACTGCCCAGCGGCTGGGCCGCCGAAGGCATCACGGCCCAGCCCGCGCTTGCCAACGGCACGCCGGTGCCCGTGTTGCAGCTCGGTCCCGACCCGATCATTCCGGCGCAGCAGGTGACGCTCTTCTCCGCCGGCCCACCCGCACGCACGCTGCGCATCGCCACCGACGGGCTGCGCCCGTTCACCGTCTTTGCGGACGCACCATGACCAGCAGCAGGCCCGCCAGATCTGTCTCGCGCAAGGCGCGCATCAGCGGCTTCACGCTGATCGAAGTGCTGATCGCGCTGGGCATCGTCGCGATTGCGCTGGCCGCCGGCTCGCAGGCCACGATGTCGCTCACGCGCAACGCGCAGCGCCAGTCCGACCTGGTGCTGGCCGACCTGTGCGCCGAGAACGAACTCGCCAAGGCCCGCCTCGCACGGCAGATGCCGGCCGTGGGCGACTCGGGCTCCATCTGCGCACAGGCCGGCCTGTCGTTCAACGTGACGACGACGACCACGCCCACGCTCAACCCGAATTTCCGCCGCGTCGACGTGCAGGTGCGCGACGAGGCCAATGCGCCGATCCTGCGCATCTCCACCGTTGTCGGGCGCTACTGATGCACGACGCCCGCCAGGCCCGTCCGGGCACAACTTCACGCGGCTTCACGCTGATCGAGCTGCTGGTGGCCATCGCGGTGATGGCGCTGCTTTCGCTCGTGAGCTGGCGCGGGCTCGACAGCATGTCGCGCGCCACCACCCAGAACAAGCAGCGCGCCGACGCGGTCCTGACCCTGCAGGCCACGCTCGCGCAGTGGGGCGCCGACCTCGACGCCATGACCACGCTGGCGCAGACCCGCCCGATCGACTGGGACGGCCGCGTGCTGCGGCTCACCCGGCGCGGCGGCGACACCACGTCGCCTTCGGTGCTGGTGGTGGCCTGGGCGCTGCGGGCCGGCCCCGACGGCACGCGCTGGCGGCGCTGGCAGTCACTGCCCTTCACCACGCGCGGCGAATGGCAGCAGGCCTGGAACCTTGCGGCCGCGTGGTCGCAGGACGGCGGCACGCAGACCGGCGGCGCCTCCGACACCGCGCTGGTGCCCGTCAACAGTTGGCAACTCTTCTATTTCCGCGACAACAGCTGGGTGCCCGCCAGCCAGCTGGCCAGCGTCGCGCCCAACCCAAACAACCCGGCGGGCCCCGTCATCGCGATGCCCGACGGCGTGCGCCTCGTGCTGAGCCTGCCGCCGGGCGACGGCCTCTCGGGCACGCTCACGCGCGACTGGGTCCGCCCGACCGTGGGATCGCCCAGATCATGAGCACGACGACCCGCCGCAACCAGTCGGGCGCCGCGCTGCTGGCGGCGATGCTGACCGTCATGCTGGTCGCGACCTTCGCGGCCGCCGCGCTGTGGCAGCAGTGGCGCGCTTCGGAGGTCGAAGGCGCCGAGCGCGCGCGCGTGCAGGCGGCATGGGTGCTGATCGGCGCGCTCGACTGGTCGCGCCTGATCCTGTCCGAGGACGGGCGCGCCGGCGGCCCCGACCACCTGGGCGAGCCGTGGGCCGTGCCGCTCGAGGAAGCCCGGCTCACCAGCTTCCTGTCGGCCGAGAAGAACGTGGCCAGCGACAACCTCGAGGGCCTGCCCGACGCGTTCCTGTCGGGCCGCATCGTCGACGCGCAGTCCAAGCTCAACATGCTGTCGCTGGTCGACGGCGGCAAGCCGGTGCCGGCCAGCGTCGCCACCTTCACCCGCCTGTTCAACCTGCTGGGCCTGCCGCTGTCGGAGCTCAACCGCATGACGGCGGGGCTCGCGGGTGCGCTGGCCAGCGACAGCGGTGCCGACGGCAGCGGCGCGCCGCTGATGCCGCAGGAAGTCTCGCAACTGGTGTGGCTCGGCCTCTCGCCTTCCACCGCCGCGGCACTGGAACCCTACGTGACGATCCTGCCGGTGCGCACCACGCTGAACATCAACACGGCGAGCGCCGAGGCCATCAGCGCGAGCATGGAGTCGCTCAGCATCGCCGATGCGCGCCAGCTCGTCGAGCGGCGCACGCGCGCCTTCTTCAAGGACTTGGCCGCCGCCAATGCCGCGCTGCCCAGCGGCGGCGCTCCATTCAATGCCGCGCAGCATGGCGTGGGCACGCAGTTCTTCGAGGTCTACGGCAAGCTGAGGATCGACCGCACCTGGGTCGAGGAGCACTCGCTCCTACAACGCAACGGTGTCACGGTGACGACGGTCTGGCGCACGCGCGGCGCCGGCGCAACGAACTCTCCGGTCAAACCCTGATTTCACGCGCATTTTTGTTAACAAAAGGTCCTCCAACGCCCGTCACCTCAACAAGTTACGCTATCGAAATCAGAGCGCCAGCCTGTAAGACGCCCACCTACAATCACCGGCTTTTCCAACATCGACATGACTCCCCTGCTGCTCATTGCCCCCCTCCCTCCGGCCGATGCCGCGAGCGAGTACGACTGGGCCCAGGCAGGCGACGACGGCATTGCATTGCGCAACCAAGGCCGCGCGCTGCTGGCGCTCCTGCCATCGAGCACTGAAGTCATGCTCGGCATTCCCTCCGCGGCGCTGTCGTGGCACCGCGTCACCCTGCCCAAGGGCAGCACCGGCAGCGCCTCGAAACTGCGCGCCGTGCTGGACGGCCTGCTCGAAGAACACCTGCTCGACGAACCCGAAGCCCTGCACTTCGCGCTCGAACCCGACGCCAAGGCCGGCGCGCCCGTGTGGGTCGCGGCCTGCAACCGCATCTGGCTGCGCAGCATCGTGCAGGGGCTCGAAGCGGCCGGGCGGCGCGTGGTGCGCATCGTCCCGGAGTTCGCACCGCAGCCGGCCGACGGCCCGCCGCTGCTGCAGATCACGGGCGAACCCGAATCACCGCAGCTCACGGTGTGCGACGCCGACGGCGTGGTCTCGCTGCCGCTGGCCGGCGCGGGGATGGCCCTGTCGGACGGCCTGCCGCTGGACACCGCGGTCATCACCACCGAGCCCGCCGTGGCCGAGGCCGCCGAGCACCTGCTGGAGCGCCGCGTGCCGATCGTGCAGACGCCGCAGCGCTGGCTGCAGGCCGCGCGCACGCCGTGGGAACTCGCGCAGTTCGACCTTGCCGCGACCGGCCGCGCGCGCGCCGGCAAGAAGTTCGCGTCGGTGCTGCAGACGCTGCGCTACGCCCCCGAATGGCGCGCCGCGCGCTGGGGCGTGGTCGTGCTGCTGCTGACGCAGCTGATCGGCCTGAACGCCTGGGCCTGGAAGGAGCGCAACGCGCTCGATGCCAAGCGCCAGGCCGCCAGGGCCATGCTGACCCAGACCTTCCCCTCGGTGAAGATCGTGGCCGACGCCCCGCTGCAGATGCAGCGCGAAGTGGCGGCGCTGCAGCAGGCCGTGGGCGACGTGGTCGGCAGCGACTTCGAACCCATGGTCGGCGCCCTCGCCACCAACCTCCCGCCCGGCAAGACCCCGACCGCCGTCGACTACAGCGCCGGCCAGTTGCGCCTGCGCGGGCTCGGCCTGCAGCCCTCCGAGGTCTCGCAGATCACCAACGCACTCACGCCGCGCGGCTACAACGTGCGCACCGAAGGCGACCTGCTGCTGGTCCAGGCCGAGTCCACCCGATGAACTTCAGCGAACAGCTCAAGGCCCGCTGGGCCACTCTTGAAACGCGCGAGCGGCGCATGGTCGCGGTCGCCGTCACGCTCGTGGCGCTGGCGCTGCTCTGGTGGATCGCGCTGGCGCCCGCCCTGCGCACGCTGGCCGCGGCACCGGCCGAACACGCACGGCTCGACGCCCAGCTGCAGCAGATGGCCACGCTGCAGAACCGTGCGAAGGCGCTGCAGTCGCAGCCGCGGCTGAACCGCGACGACGCGATGCGCGCCCTCGAAACATCCGTGCGCGAAGGCCTGGGCAACGGCAACGCCCAGCTCATGACGACCGGCGGCGACGGCGCCGCCACCGTCACGATGCGGTCGGTGCCCGCAAACACCGTCGCCCAGTGGCTCGCGCAGGCACGCGGCAACGCGCATGCCGTGCCGCGCGAGGCGCACCTGACCCGCGCCCCCGTGGCCTCCACGCCCACGCCCTCAGCCGGCAACAAGGACGCTTCGTCCGCGCCGCAGGTCCGCTGGGACGGCACCGTCGTCATGGCGCTGCCCGCAGCACGATGAGCCATCCCGCATGGTGACCCGGCCTCCCTCCTCCGGTCCCGCGCCGCGCCGTGGCTGGCGCTGGGCGCTGCTCGGCATCGCGATCGGCGTGGTGCTGACGGTGCTGATGTTCGCGCCGGCGCGCTGGCTGTCGGCGGCGCTGTCGGGCTGGAGCCAGGGCCGGCTGGTGCTGGCCAACCCGCGCGGCACGGTCTGGAACGGCACGGCCGCCGTGGTGTTCGCCAGCGGTGCCGGCGGCGCCGAGGCGGTGTCGCTGCCCGGCCTGCTGCACTGGCGCATGCGTCCGGGCTGGGGCGGCATCTCCGCCAGCCTCGACCTGCCCTGCTGCGCGGCCCAGCCGCTGCAGCTGCGCGCCAGCCCGCGCGCCGGCGGCGTGCAGCTCGAATGGCAGGACAGCCGCTCGCGCTGGCCCGCCAGCATGCTCACCGGCCTGGGCGCGCCCTGGAACACGCTCAAGCTCGACGGCGCGCTCGACCTCACCACCAAGGCCTTCGCGATGCAATGGGACGGCCCCGCGCTGCGCATCGCGGGCCAGGCCACGCTCGACGCCACCGACGTTTCCTCCAGCCTGTCGACCTTGCGTCCGATGGGCAGCTACCGGCTCACGCTCGAAGGCGGCAACCGCCCCACGCTGCTGCTCAGCACGCGCGAAGGCAGCCTCGAACTGAACGGCAGCGGCAGCTGGAACGGCACCACCTTCCGCTTCAACGGCGAAGCCAATGCCGCGCCCGGCCGCGAAGACGCACTTTCCAATTTGTTGAACATCATCGGACGGCGCGACAACGCGCGTTCGATCATCACCCTGGGTTGATCCTCATGATGAAGCCACTGTTTTCGACCGGCACCGTCGCGCTCGCGGTGCGCGTGCTGATCGCCGCCACGTTCCTTCAGGCCGCGCCCGCGGCCTTCGCGCAGGCCGGCGACGCGCCGCGCCGCGGCGAGCCGATCACGCTCAACTTCGCCAATGCCGACATCGAGGCCGTGGCCCGCACCATGGCCGTGGTCACGGGCCGCGACGTGGTGGTCGATCCGCGCGTCAAGGGCACCATGAACCTCGTCACCGACCGCGCCATCCAGCCGGCGGCTGCGTTCAACCAGTTCGCCTCGGCGCTGCGCCTGCAGGGCTTCGCGGTGGTGGAGGCCGACGGCCTCTACAAGGTGGTGCCCGAGGCCGACGCCAAGCTGCAGAGCAGCGCCGTCAACACCTCCATCGGCGCCGTCTCGTCCAGCGGCAGCAACCAGATCGTCACGCAGATCTTCCGGCTCAACTACGAGTCGCCGAACAGCCTGCTGCCGGTGCTGCGCCCGCTGATCCCGCCGAACAACACCATCAACGTGAATCCGGGCAACAACTCGCTCGTGATCACCGACTACGCCGACAACATGCGCCGGCTGGCCCGCATCATCGCGTCGCTCGACGTGCCCAACGCGTCCGACGTCGAGGTCATCCAGCTCAAGCACTCGGTCGCCACCGACATGGTGCCGCTGCTCACGCGGCTGGTCGACGGCAGCGGCTCGGGCGCACCGGGCGCGGCCGCCGCCCCGGGTGCCGCCGATGCATCGTTCCGCACCACGCTGCTGGCCGATCCGCGCAGCAATGCGCTGATCCTTCGCGCAGCCAACCCGGCGCGCGTGCAGCTGGTGCGCACGTTGGTCGAGAAGCTCGACCGGCCCGCCGCCGAAAGCAGCAACGGCGCGGCCGGCAACATCTACGTGGTGTATCTGAAGAACGCCGATGCGGTGCGCCTCGCGGCCACGCTGCGCGCGGCCATGGCCGCCAACCAGCAGTCCGGCACCCCGGGGCAGCCCGGCGCGGCGGGCGGCAGCTCGGTGCCGCAGCAGAGCGCCCCGCAGGCCATGCAGGTCAACCTGAACAGCGGCGGCGGCCAGAACGGCAGCTCGCCCGCCGCCAGCGCACCGCTCAACAACGCGAACCAGCCCTCGACCGGCGGCCAGATCCAGGCCGATCCGTCGACCAATTCGCTCATCATCACCGCGCCCGAGCCGCAGTACCGCCAGATGCGCGCCGTGATCGACCGGCTCGACGGCCGCCGCGCGCAGGTCATGATCGAGGCGCTGATCGTCGAAGTGGGCGACACCGCCGCCGCGAAGTTCGGCGTGCAGTGGCAGAGCGCGCTGGGCAACAACGCCGTGCTCGGCACCAACTCGTCGGTGGCGGGCGCCAACCTGCTGACGCTGACGCAGGCGCTGGCCACCAAGAACCCGGCCAACCTCAACCTGACCTCGGGGCTGAACCTGGGCATCGCCGGCAAGATCGGCGGCCAGTACATCCTGGGCGCGATTGCCAGCTTCTTCGACAGCGACAAGGACTCCAACGTGCTGTCCAAGCCCAACCTGCTGACGCTGGACAACGAAGAGGCCAAGATCGTGATCGGCCAGAACGTGCCCTTCGTCACCGGCCAGTACGCGAGCACCTCGGGCTCCGTGGGCGTCAACCCCTTCACCACCGTCGAGCGCAAGGACGTCGGCCTGACGCTGCGCGTGCGCCCGACCATCAACGAGAACGGCACGGTGAAGCTGACGATCTTCCAGGAGACCTCCACGGTCGACCCGAACACCGTCAACAACCCGAACGGCCCCACCACCAGCAAGCGTTCCATCGAATCGAGCGTGCTGGTGGAAGACGGCGGCCTCGTCATGCTCGGCGGCCTGCTGTCGGACACCTACAACAACACGGTCGAGAAGGTGCCGGTGGCCGGCGACATTCCCGTGCTCGGCAACCTGTTCAAGAGCCAGGCCCGCACGCGCGAGAAGCTCAACCTCATGATGTTCCTGCGCCCGGCGGTGATGCGCGATGCCGTTTCCACCGAGGCCTTCGCCTACGACCGCTACGACGAGATCCGCGGCATGCAGCAGCGCTCGCAGCCCGACACCTCCAACGTGATGCTGCGCGGCGTCGACGGCGCGAACGTGCTGCCCGAGCTGGCCCCGCCGGCGCGCGCGGCGGAGCCGCCCCGGCGCGTCGAGTCGCGCATCGAAGGCACCCAGCTCATTCCGCCGCCGCGCCCGGCTGCGGACACCCGCCGGCTGGCCCCGAGCCCGCTGCGCGGCACGCTGCCGCCCACGGCCGACCCCGCCACGGCGCGCGAACTGCCCTGATGCCTCTACCATTCCCCGTCGCCAAGCCAAGAACGCACACGCCCCGCTGATCCCGCCCATGCGCTATCCCCTGCCCTACGCGTTCGCACGCAGCCAGCAACTCCTGCTCGAGGAGACCGACGACGGCAGCTACACGCTGTGGATGTCGAGCCATCCAGCGCGCAGCGCGGTGGGCGAGGTCTCGCGCAAGTACGGCGTGCGGACCTTCGAGGTGCTGGCCGACGGCCCGCTGGCGCAGCGCATCAGCGCGGCCTATGCGCAGGGCGAGTCGAGCGCGGCCGCGGTGGTGAGCGAGGTGCAGAACGAGGCCGACCTCTCCCGCATGATGCAGGAGCTGCCCGCGGTCGAAGACCTGCTGGCCAGCGCCGGCGACGCGCCCATCATCCGCATGCTGAACGCGCTGCTCACGCAGGCCGCGCGCGACGGCGCCAGCGACATCCACATCGAGCCCTACGAGCGCACGTCGTCCGTGCGCTTTCGCATCGACGGCACGCTGCGCGAGGTGGTGCAGCCCAACCGCGCGCTGCACGCCGCGCTGATCTCGCGCCTGAAGATCATGGCCGACCTCGACATCTCCGAGAAGCGGCTGCCGCAGGACGGGCGCATCAGCTTGCGCATCGGCACGCGCGCGGTCGACGTGCGGGTGTCGACGCTGCCCAGCGCCCACGGCGAACGCGCCGTGCTGCGCCTGCTGGACAAGAGCGAATCGAAGCTCACGCTCGAGTCGGTCGGCATGCAGGGCGACACGCTGGAACGCTTCGAGAAGCTCATCGCGCAGCCGCACGGCATCATCCTGGTGACCGGGCCCACGGGCTCGGGCAAGACCACCACGCTGTACGCCGCGCTGGCCCGGCTGGACGCGAGCCGCAGCAACATCATGACGGTGGAAGACCCCATCGAATACGAGCTGCCGGGCGTGGGCCAGACGCAGATCAACGCCAAGATCGAACTCACCTTCGCCAAGGCCCTGCGCGCCATCCTGCGGCAGGACCCCGACGTGATCATGATCGGCGAAATCCGCGACTTCGAGACCGCGCAGATCGCCATCCAGGCCTCGCTCACGGGCCACCTGGTGCTGGCCACGCTGCACACGAATGATTCCGTCAGCGCTGTCACGCGCCTGACCGACATGGGCGTGGAGCCCTTCCTGCTGAGTTCGTCGCTGCTGGGCGTGCTCGCGCAGCGCCTTGTTCGCAAGGTGTGCACGGCATGCGCCGGCGCCGGCTGCGAGGTCTGCGGCCAGACCGGCTACCAGGGCCGCACCGGCATCTTCGAGCTGCTGGTGGCGGACGAGACAGTGCAAGGGCTGATCCACGGCAAGGCCGCCGAAAGCGAACTGCTGCAGGCCGGCGCGCGCGGCGGACTGCGCCTGATGCGCGAAGACGGCGAGCGGCTGGTGCAGGCCGGCATCACATCGCGCGCCGAACTGCTGCGCGTCACGCGCGACTGACCAGCGCCCCGGCCGCCCCATGCCCGCCTATTCCTTCGAAGCCATCGATGCCAGCGGCCAGTCGCGCGAAGGCGTGCTGGAAGCCGACACCGCCCGCAGCGCGCGCAGCCTGCTGCGGGCGCAGGCGCTCATTCCGCTGTCGGTCAAGCCGGTCGGCAGCGACCACGTCAACGGCACCGGCCAGCGCAGCGGCATGTCGCGCTGGCTCGGCGGCGGCAAGCGGGTCTTCAACTCCACAGGCCTCGCCGTGTGGACGCGCCAGCTCGCGGGCCTCGTGTCGTCCGGCCTGCCGCTGGAACGCGCGCTCACCGCGCTCACCGACGAAGCCGAATCGGAGCCGCAGCGCAACCTCGTCGCCTCGCTGCGCGCGGAAGTCAACGCGGGCTCGCCGTTCGCGCGGGCGCTGTCGGCGCATTCGCGCGAGTTCTCGCCCATCTACACGGCGGTGATCGGCGCCGGCGAGCAGAGCGGCAACCTCGGCCTGGTGCTCGACCGCCTGGCCGACGACCTCGAGGAGCGCCAGGCGCTGCAGCAGAAGCTGATCGGCGCGGCGCTTTATCCGGCCATCGTCACGCTGGTGGCGATCGTGATCGTGATCTTCCTCGTGAGCTACGTGGTGCCGCAGGTGGCGCAGGTGTTCGCGGGCACCAAGCGCTCGCTGCCGTTCCTCACTACGGTGATGCTGTCGCTGAGCGCGGGCGTGCGCAACTACGGCTGGTGGATGCTCGGTGCCGTCGTTATTGGTGCCGTCGGCATGCGGATGGCGCTGGCGCAGGAAGCCTTCCGCCTCAAGTTCGACGCGGCCTGGCTCAGGCTGCCGCTGGTGGGCAAGCTCGCGCGCGGCTACAACGCGGCGCGCTTCGCGAGCACGCTGGCCATGCTCGCCACGGCCGGCGTGCCCATTCTTCGCGCGCTGCAGGCCGCCTCCGAAACGCTGGGCAACCGCGCGATGCGCGCCGACGCGCTCGACGCGCTGGTGCTGGTGCGCGAAGGCGCGCCGCTGGCCTCGGCGCTCGCGCAGAAAAAGCGCTTTCCGGGCCTCGTGTCGATGTTCGCGCGCCTGGGCGAGCAGACCGGCACCCTGCCGCTGATGCTGCAGCGCGCGGCCAACCAGCTCGGCGCAGAAGTGCAGCGCCGCGCGATGCACCTGGCCACCATCCTCGAGCCGCTCCTGATCGTGGCGATGGGCGGCGTGGTGATGCTGATCGTGCTGGCCGTGATGCTCCCCATCATCCAGCTGAACCAGTTCGTCAAGTGACGGCCACCGCCAGGCAGGACGCAACATGCCCGTAACCCTCGAAGACAAGCTCGTGGTCGCGATCTCCTCGCGCGCCCTGTTCAACCTCGAAGAAGAAAACACGATCTTCGAGTCGGGGGACAACGAGGGCTACATGAAGCTGCAGCTCGACCGCATCGACGTGCCGGCCGCGCCCGGCATCGCGTATTCGCTGATCCGCAAGCTGCTGCGCTTCAACGACGACGGCGTGCAGCGCGTGGAGGTGGTGATCCTCTCGCGCAACGACCCGGTGTCGGGCATGCGCATCTTCAGGTCGAGCGCTGCCGCCGACATCAAGCTGCAGCGCGGCGTGTTCACGCAGGGCCGCCCGCCCTTCGGCTACCTGCGCCCGCTGCGGGCCCACCTGTTCCTGTCGGTCAACGCGCAGGACGTGCGCGAGGCGCTCAATGCCGGCTTTCCGGCCGCGCGCGTGCTGGTCGAATCGGTGAAAGCCAGCGACGCCTGGCCGAACGAAGTGCGCATTGCCTTCGACGGCGATGCCGTGCTGTTCTCCGACGAGGCCGAGCGCGTGTTCCAGGCCGAGGGCCTCGACGCCTTCCAGGCGCACGAACTCAGCAAGGCCGACCTGCCGCTGCCCGAAGGCCCGTTCAAGCCGCTGCTGATGGCGCTGCACAGGCTGCAGATGGCCGGCAATGCGCAGATGCGCATCCGCACCGCACTGGTCACCGCACGCAGCGCGCCGGCGCACGAGCGCGCCATCCGCACGCTGATGAAGTGGAACATCCGCGTCGACGAGGCCATGTTCCTCGGCGGCCTGCCCAAGGGCGAGTTCCTGCGCGAGTTCGAGCCCGACTTCTTCTTCGACGACCAGACGGGGCACGTCGATGCGGCCTCGCGGCATGTGCCGGCCGGGCATGTGAGCAGCGGCATCAGCAACGAGCCCTGAACCGAGCGCCCGGCCTCGTGCTTGCCCCCGCTGCTGACCGGGGCAAGAATGCCGGCATGCTGATCCTCCGACACGCCGACATCCTGGTCACCATGGACGCCGCACGGCACGAAATCGCCGACGGCGCCGTGGTGTGCGACGGCCCCGCCATAACCTGGACGGGTCCCACCGCCGACTTGCCCATCGCGTATCACGAGGCCCTGCGCGACGGCCGCGCCGAGGCCATCGACATGCGCGGCCACGTGGTGATGCCGGGCCTGGTCAACACGCACCACCACATGTACCAGAGCCTCACGCGCGCCGTGCCTGAGGCGCAGGACGCCGAGCTGTTCGGCTGGCTCACCAACCTGTACCTGCTGTGGGCGCGCATCACGCCCGAGATGATCCGCGTGTCGACGCAGACCGCGATGGCCGAGCTGATGCTCTCTGGCTGCACCACCACCAGCGACCATCTCTACCTGTTCCCCAACGGCTCGCGGCTCGACGATTCGATCGAGGCGGCCGACGCCATGGGCATGCGCTTCCACGCGGCGCGCGGCAGCATGAGCGTGGGCCGCAGCGCGGGCGGCCTTCCGCCCGACGAGGTGGTCGAGACCGAGGAAGCCATCCTGCGCGACAGCGAACGCCTCATCGGCCGCTGGCACGACACCTCGCGCCATTCGATGCGCCGCATCGTGCTGGCGCCCTGCTCGCCGTTCTCGGTGTCGCGCGAACTGATGCGCCTGTCGGCAGAGCTGGCACGCGAGCGCGGCGTGTCGCTGCACACGCACCTGGCCGAGAACGACAACGACGTGGCCTATTCGCGCGAGAAGTTCGGCATGACGCCGGCCGAGTACGCCGAAGACCTGGGCTGGGTCGGCCGAGACGTGTGGCATGCGCACTGCGTGAAGCTGGACGAGGCAGGCATCGCGCTGTTCGGCCGCACCGGCACCGGCGTGGCGCACTGCCCCTGCTCCAACATGCGGCTGGCTTCGGGCATCGCGCCCATCGGCGCCATGCGGCGCGCGGGCGTGCCCGTGGGCCTGGGCGTGGACGGCAGCGCGTCGAACGACGGCGCGCACATGCTGGGCGAGGCGCGCCAGGCGATGCTGCTGCAGCGCGTGGGTTACGGCCCGGCGGCGATGACGGCGCGCGAGGCGCTGGAGATCGCCACGCTCGGCGGCGCGCAGGTGCTGGGCCGCGACGACATCGGCGCGCTCGCGCCCGGCATGTCGGCGGACATCGTGGCCTTCGACATGCGCGGCGTCGCCCACGCGGGCGCCGGGCACGACCCGGTGGCGGCGCTGGTGTTCTGCACGCCGGCATCGGTGTCGCTGAGCGTGATCGGCGGCGCTGTGCGCATCCGCGGCGGCGAGTTCACCGGGCTCGAACTGGCACCTCTGCTGGCAAGGCACCGCGACCTCGCGCGCACGCTGTACGGGGCCGCGCGGCACCCGCACACCGCCTGAGCCGTGCGGTGTTCAGCGCCGCATCGTGTCGAGCTGCGTGACGGGGGCGCTGTCGTTGCCCCATGAACCACGGATGTAGGTGAGCACCGCCGCCACTTCGGCGGCATCGAGCGTCTGGCCGAACGGCGGCATGCCGTAGGGGCGCGGGTTGCCCGCCGTGGTGGGCAGGAAGCCGCCGTGCGCGATGACCTGCATCAGGTTGGTCGGCCGCGCCATGTTGACGGCGCGGTTGCCCGCAAGCGGCGGGTAGGCGCCGATGGCACCCTGGCCCTGGTCGCCGTGGCAGTAGGCGCAACGCTGGTCGTAGATCTTCGCGCCGCGCGCCATCGTGCCGGCATCGCGGCGGATGGGCGCCTTGGGGCCTGCGGACGCGGCCGGCGTGGCGGCCGTGTCGGGGAGGTCTTTCAGGTAACTGGCCATTGCGCCCAGGTCTGCATCGCTGAGGTACTGCGTGCTGCGGAACACCACGTCGGCCATCGGGCCCATGACCGAGCCGCGCGGCGCGACGCCGGTCTTGAGCAGCGCGACGACGTCGGCGCTCGGCCAGTCGGCCACGCCGGCCTCGTGCGGATCGGTGAGCGACGGGGCGTACCAGTTTTCCACAGCGATCAGCCCGCCCGACAGGCCACGCTTGGTTTCGGTGGCGCCCAGCGAATTGCGGCTGCCGTGGCAGGCGATGCAATGGCCCAGCCCGTCGACCATGTAGGCGCCGCGGTTCCACTCGGCCGGCTTACCCGCATTGGCGACGAAGGGCTCGGGCTTGAACGAGAGCGCACGCCACACCGCCAGCGCCGCTTGCGTGTCGTATGGAAAGCGCAGCCGGTGCTCGCGGTTCTGCTCCGACGCCGGCGCCAGGCTGCGCAGGTAGGCGTAGATGGCGTCCGAATCCTCGCGCGTCACCTTGGTGAAGTTCGGATACGGAAATGCCGGGTACAGCAGGCGCCCGTCCTTGCTGCGCCCGTTGTGCATCGCGCGCCAGAAATGCGCACTGCTCCAGCTGCCGATGCCGGTCTGCGCATCGGGCGTCAGGTTGCTCGAATAGATGGTGCCGAAAGGCGTCTCGATGGGCAGGCCGCCCGCATAGGGCCGGCCGCCGCGCGTGGTGTGGCAGCCCGCGCAATTGCCGGCCAATGCGAGGTAGCGGCCGCGCTCGACCAGCTGCGGCGTGGCGTTGAAGCTCTCGGCCTGCGCGGGCAGCGCGTCCTCGCCGCGCAGGTTCATCGCCACCAGGACGCCGGAGACCAGTGCCAGCAGCACGATCAGCGCCAGCACCACCCAGACGGTGCGCCGCAGCAGGCTCATGGGTGCTTCTTTCGTCACTTCGCGGTACCGCCGCAGGCGATCGGCATCGGCGCCGGCAGCGACGCAACGGCCTTGGTATTGGCCGGCATCGGCTGCGTCGCCAGCCAGCTCGCCACCGCATTGACGTCCGAGGTCCACATGCGGCGGCCGACTTCGGCCATGCAGTCGGGCGCGATGGCATGCCGCTCGTTCGTGAGCCAGGCGCCGAGCTGCGACGCCACATAGAGCCGTGGCAGCCCCAGCAGGCCCGGGGTGACGGGCTGCACGCCGGTCAGGGCCGCGCCGTGGCACTGCACGCAGGCCGGCAGCCGGCGCTCGGCGTCGCCTTGCAGCGCGAGCACGCGGCCGCGCTCCAGCACTTCGGGCTTGGCGTCGCTGAGCGGCGAGATCGGCGGATAGGGCAAATCGAGCCCGGCAAAGTACTCGGCGATCTCGCGCAGGTAGGCGTCGGACATGTGCTGCACCATGTACGCCATGTCGCTGTTGGAGCGCCGCCCGTCGCGGAAGCTCACGAGCTGGTTGAAGAGGTAGCCGGCCGGCTTGCCCGCCAGGCGCGGAAAGTAGCCGGCATTGGTGGTCGCGCCTTCGCGGCCGTGGCAAGCGATGCATGCGGCCACGCGCTGCTCGATGGTGTCGGGCACGGCGGCGGGCGTCGCGGCACCTGCAGTGCCGGCCAGGCCGGACACCACGAGCAGCAGCGCGGTCGCGGCGAATCGGAGGCCGGCCTTCATGCGCCGGCTGCGTAGTGCGCCAGGGCCAGCAGCCCGGCGATCAACAGCAGCACCAGGACCAGCGCCACGCCGATGAGCGGCAGGATGCCGACCTGAGCGGTCCGCTTGTCGGCATCGGCACGGCGGCCGCCCAGCCCGATGAAACTCCAGAGAACGGCGCGCACCGCGCCCAGCAGATTCGACATGAGGACTAGTGTGGCCCCGCCGGGCCAAAAAGAACAGATGCAGATTCGCCTCAATTGACCGGTGCAGATGAAGTGCTGCCCCGCAACGGCATGCGCTCAGCGAGCGGGCAATGCAAACACTCGGCAGCCTGATCGCCGAAGCGTCCTGAACAGCAGGAAGGACGCGATGCTCACGTTCACCAGGTTCCAGCCGATGCCGTTCAGGAAGGCCGCGTGGTAGCTGCCCGTGAGGTCGAACACCTTGCCCGACATCCAGCCGCCCAGCGCCATGCCGAACAGCGTGAACATCAGCACCGTGCCCACGCGGGCGCCCGCCTCCGCCGGCGGAAAGTGCTCGCGCACGATGATCGCGTACGAAGGCACGATGCCGCCCTGAAACAGCCCGAACAGCGCGGAGATCACATAGAGCGGCACCAGCCCGTCGAAAGGCAGGAACAGCAGCAGCGCCACGCACTGCAGCACGCCGCCCAGCAGCAGCGTGCGCAGCCCGCCGATACGGTCGCAGATGGCGCCCGACACCAGCCGGCTCACGATGCCGAAGCCCAGCATCAGCGACAGCATCATCGCGCCCTGCGCCGGCCCGTAGCCGAGGTCTCCGCAGTAGGCCACGATGTGCACCTGCGGCATCGCCATCGCAACGCAGCAGGCCACGCCGGCCACGCACAGCAGGCCCTGCGCCGTGCCCATGCTCAGGCCGAAGGGCCGTGCCGGGTCTCGCGGGAGTGCCGTTCTCGATGCATTGACCTCGGCAGGCGCCTGCGCAAGCGCCGGCGGCCGCGCACGGAAGCACAAGGCCAGCAGCGCCATCGTGATGCCGCAGAAGACGCCCATGCCGATGTAGGTCTGGCGCCAGCCCACCAGTTCGACGAAGTGCTGCGCGATCGGCGGCCACACCGCGCCCGCCAGGTAGTTGCCGCTCGCGCACACCGCGACCGCGATGCCGCGCCGCTTGACGAACCACAGCGAGGTGTCTGCCACCAGCGGCGCGAAGGCCACCGAACTGCCGAGCAGCCCCACCAGCAGCGCCTGCGCGACGGTGAACGACACGATGCCGCCCGACATGCCGGTGGCGATGTACCCCGCGCCCAGGAACACCGAGCCGAACAGCAGCGGCCACATCACACCGATGCGGTCGGCCAGCTTGCCCATCAGCACGCCACCGAGGCCGAAGCCCAGCATCAGCAATGTGTAGGGAAGCGAAGCATCGGCGCGGGCGATGCCGAATTCGGCCTGCACCGCGGGCAGCATGACCGACACCACGTACATGCCGCTGCTGCCGACCGTCATGATCAGCAGCGTGAGTCCCAGGCGCAGCATGGCGTAGCGCGAATCCGCCTGGTGGGCGGTTGTCTCTCGGGTCGTCGTCATTGTTCTTCTCCGCGCCGGGAAGGGCCAGCGCATGTCGCGTGGCATTCTCGCGGAAGACAGCCGCAGGCGTGGTGCTGCACGGCAATGGCTGAAGCGCGCGGCGGCCGCGCCGAAGGCGCCGCAACCGCCTGCCTGCGGGGATCAGCCTTCGGCCAGCACGGGCACCGCGACACTCACGGAAGCCTTCGGCACCGGCACACCGGGCTTCGGCTTGTCGTCGCAGGCGCCCACGAGCAGGCCCAGACAGAACAGAAGAACAAAGGATGTGCTTCGCATGCAGCCATGCTATGCCTGCCTCGCGGCGCGTCAAGTCGGACGCCGCCGCGTGCCGGGGCCGCGCGGCTTCGATCAGGCCGTGGGGCGCTCGCCGCGCTGCAGCCGCTGCTCGATGTACTCGAGCACCTTCGGCAGGTCGGCCACGCTGTCGATCACGTAGTGCGCACCGGCGGCCTCGAGTTCGGCGGTGGCGCGCGTGCGGCGCTCCTGCTGCTGCGCTTCGTCGAGCGCCTGCCACTCGGCCAGCGTGAGACCGTTGGCGTTGCCGCTGATGGCCACGCCCACGGCCCAGGTGCCCGCGTTCAGCCCTTCCTGCAGGCCGACGCCGGTGTCGTCCACCTTCACCACCGTGTGCGGCGGCCACACGCCGAGGTCGGCGAAGCAGCGGTACATCATGAGCGGCGACGGGCGGCCTTCGGCGAGGTCGCCACCGCACACGAGGTTGTCGGGCGAATAGCCGCCGGCCGCGGCGATGGGCACGACGACTTCCATGATCGGTCGGTTGTAGCCGGTGGTGGAGCCGATCTTCAGGCCGCGCTGGCGTGCCACGTTCACCGCTTCGACCGCGCCCGGAATGAAGGTGGCGTGGTCGCGCGCGCTGGCTGCGTTCATCGGCGTGAAGATTTCGTAGAGCCTGTCGACGTCGGCATCGCTGAAGGCGTGGCCTTGCCTGGCTTCCCACTGGGCGGCGATGCGCGGCAGCGTGCCGAGCGCCTTGATGTGGTCCCACTTGGCCACGCCCATCGGGCCGCGCGCCTCGGCGATGGTGATGTCCACGCCGAACTGTTCGAACAGCTTCACGAAGGCGCCCATGGGCGCGCAGGAGCCGAAGTCGAGGATGGTGCCGGCCCAATCGAAGACGACGGCCTGGAGCTGGGAATGGTTGTGGGCGTTCATGGCTGCAAGGACAGGAAGAATGGGAACGGGGGCAAGCGCGGCGGGCGCCTCACCATTTCTCGAAGACGTCGTGCGCAATGCCGAAGCCGGTGCTGGCGCCGCTGCCGCTGGTGACGATCACCACGCGCGTGGCGTCGTCGGGCGCGTCGATCACGCAGGGCGTGGTCTTCGACGAGGGGTACACGCCGGTCCAGCGCTCGGTGACCCGCGCGTTCTCGAGGTTGAGCGTGCTGCGCAGATGGCGCAGGATGAGCTGGTCGACCTCTTCCATCGCGAAGGGCTCGGGCGCGTCGCCATAGTGATGCGAGTCGCCCACCACCAGGGAGCCGTCGGCGCTCTGCACCACGATCAGGTGGATGCCGTGTTCCAGCGAAGCGGCCTCCTCCTGCTGCAGGCGGGCGCGCAGCGCGGCGGCTTCGGGCAGCGTGCTGTAGCCCTCGTAGCGCACCAGGCTCAGGTCCGTCATCACCGAGCCCGGCAGCTGGAAGCCTGCCTCGGGCTTCACGCGCAGCATCTGCAGGCGGCACAGCGTGAGTTCGTGCGCGGCCATGCGATCGGCAAAGAGGCCGTGAAGATCGGTGTTGGTGCAGACAGCCACGCGCTCGGCATGCAGCGTGCCGCGCGAGGTGCGCACGCGCGGCGTCTGCACCTCGAGCACCGCCTCGCCGAAGCGGAACGTCACGCCGTGCGCTTCGGCCAGCCAGCGGGCGAGCAGGCCGATGGCGGTGCGCGATTCCACGCGCAACTCATGCGGGCTGAACAGCACCGAGCATGCGTCCGACAGGTTCAGCGCCGGTGCCTTGGCTTGCGCATCGGCGGCGTCGAGCAGCTCGCAGGCTTCGCCCATCGGCGTGCGCATGAAGGCTTCGAGCACGTCGTGCGCCTCGGGCCGGCAGGCCGCGAGCCAGAGGGTGCGGTGCACGATGTCGATGCCCGCACAGGGCGCGATGCGCTGCCACACGTCGCGTGCGTGCATGGCGCGGCGCCAGGTGTCGCCGGGCGCCTGCCCGGTGATGGTGATGAAGCCGAAGTTGCGGATCGAGGCGCCGATACAGGCCGCGTCGCGCTCCACCACGCAGACCTTGAGGCCGCGCTGCACCGCGGTGTAGGCATGGGCCAGGCCGACGATGCCGGCGCCGACCACGACGAGGTCGAAATGATCGGGATGATGGGCTTGGGTACCGGGCATTACCGGTGCCTCCAGTTCTGGGTGCGCTCGAGCGCCCAGTGCCCCGCCAGCGCGAACACTCCGCGGCCGACGGCAGCCGTGAGCATGATCAGCGAGGCCATGGCCGCGGCGGGCGCAACGTCGCCGGCATCGTCCATGTTGAGCACGGCAATGGCGGCCAGCGAGGTCTGCGGCGAATAGAGGAACACGACGGCCGACACGGTCGTCATCGCGTTGACGAAGAAATAGCCGCCCACGTTGAGCACGGTGGGCAGCGCCACCGGCAGGTGCACGCGCCACAGCGTGCGCCAGAACGGCACGCCCATCGACTCGGACACCAGCTCGTACTCGCGGTCGAGCTGGCGCAGCGCGGTGAGCGAGGTGAGGTGCGCCACCGAGAAGAAGTGCGCCACGGTGCACACCACCAGGATGGTCATGCTGCCGTAGATGGCGCGCAGCGGGTTCGACGGCGAGATGAAGAAGAAGATGTAGCCCACGCCCAGCACCAGCCCGGGCACCGCCAGCGGCAGGTTGGCCAGCAGGTTGAGCAGTTCGCGCAGCAGGCCGAAGTGGCGCGGCTTCTCGACCAGGTAGGCCGAGACGAAGGTGATGAACGCGCCCGCAACGGCGGCGCACACGGCCAGCCGCAGCGAATTGAAGTAGCTGCCCCAGCCGCCGCCGTCCATGTTGCTGAAGTCGTAGTTCTTGAACGAAGGCGCCAGGTTGTAGGGCCAGTAGGTGGCCAGCGACGCGAACACCGCCATGCCGATCATCACGAGAATGCCGCAGGCCGTGAGCACGCAGAAGGCCAGCAGCGCACGGTCGCGCGCCTTCACCGGCTCGGGCTGGTAGGGCGTGGCACGCGCCGACAGCGCCGCCGCCTGCTTGCCGCGCACATGCCGCTCCACCAGGAACGACAGCACCGCCGGAATCAGCAGCACCAGGCCCACCACCGCGCCCATCTGGAAGTTCTGCTGCCCGACCACCTGCTTGTAGATGTCGGTCGCGAGCACGCCTGTCTGGCCGCCCACCACCTTGGGCACGCCGAAGTCGGTGATGACCAGCACGAACACCACCATCGCGGCCACGATCAGGCCATAGCGCGAGGACGGCAGCGTCACCGTGCGGAAGATGCGCCAGCGCGAGGCGCCCAGCGTCTGCGCGGCCTCGTAGAGCCGTCCGTCGGAGGTGGCCATGGCCGTGGTGAGGATCAGCAGCGCATGCGGCAGCGTCCAGAACACCGAGCCCAGCACGATGCCCAGCGGCCCATAGATCGACACGTCGCCCATCAGCCCCTTGAACAGGCCCTGGTTGCCGAACAGGTAGACCAGGCTGATGGCCGGCAGCAGAGACGGCGCCAGCAGCGGCACCAGCGCCACCGCCCGCAGCAGGCCCTTGGCCGGCATGCACGACAGCGTGAGGCCGTAGGCGTAGACGTAGGCGATGGCGGTGCAGATCACGGCGCTCAGGGACGCGAGCCCCAGGCTGTTGAACGCCGACTGCACCAGCGCCGGGTTGTCGAGATAGCGCGCGAAGTTGGCCAGGCCGACGAAGGCCCCCGCGCGGTCGAAGAAGCTCTGGCCGACCAGCGCGCCGACCGGCAACGCGACGATCACGACCAGCAGCAGCACGACCAGCAGAACGGCCGCGCCGGTGATCCAGCGTTCGCGATCGAACGCGCTTGCGTGCTTTGCCATGGGGGGCACCATGGCGATGGTGTCTGGGGAACTGTTCATGTCGGGTCGCGACGCTGTTGTTCGGGGCGCGCTGCTCGTTCGCGGCCGATCAACGGCTGCGCTGTCCAACGATCACGACGATGGGGTGCCTTGCGCAGCGAAATAAAGGAGGAGGCCGCAGGCCGGGGGACATTCGCGGAGCAAGGTACCCCGTCGGCGTGAGCGCGCCCTGAAAGGCCCAAAGGACACCCGCTCATCTCAATGCGCCAGAACGGACAGCGCATTCAACGGCAACTGGATGTGCACCATGCTGCTCGGCACCAGCGGCTCGCCGCCACCGCCGCGCGCGTCGGCGGGCAGCTCGGCTTCGATCTCGATGCCCAGCGGCTCGCAGGCCAGGCGGGCCGAGGTGCGGTTGCCGAAGAATTCGGTGTCGAGCAGGCGCGCCGCGAAGCTGTTGGCGCCGAGTTCGGTGCCGTAGCGCTTCACCACCACGTGCTCGGGGCGGATGCCCACGGTGGCCTGCGCGCCGACGCTCAGGTTGCCGGGGGCGCAAAGCAGCTCGCTGTCGCGCACGCGTACCTTGCCGTCGGCCAGCACCGTGGCGGGCAGCATGTTCATGCGGCCCACGAAACCGGCCACGAAGCGGGTGCGCGGCTGGCGGTACAGCTCGTCGGGCGTGCCGGCCTGCTCGATGCGGCCGTTGTGCATCAGCACCACGCGGTCGGCCATCGACAGGGCTTCTTCCTGGTCGTGCGTGACCATGATGGTGACGATGCCCAGGCGCTTCTGGAGCGCGCGGATTTCGCTGCGCAGGCTGGCGCGCACCTGCGCGTCGAGCGCGGAGAGCGGCTCGTCGAGCAGCAGCAGGCGCGGATTGGGCGCCAGCGCGCGTGCCAGCGCCACACGCTGCTGCTGGCCGCCCGAAAGCTGCACCGGGTATTTGTCGGCATGCGCGGCCAGCCCGACCAGGTCGAGCATCTCGCGCGAGCGCTTGGCCATCTCGCGGGCCAGCGCGCCGGTGGGGTGCAGGCCGTAGGCGATGTTCTGCGCGGCCGTGAGGTTGGGGAACAGCGCATACGACTGGAACACCACCCCGAAGCCGCGCGCCGCGGGCGGCAGGCCCGCGATGTCCTGCCCGCCCAGAAGGATCCGGCCGCTGTCGGCACGCTCGATGCCGCAGACGATGCGCAGCAGCGTGGTCTTGCCGCAGCCCGAGGGGCCGAGCAGGCACACGAACTCGCCGGGCTCGATGTCGAGGTCGATGCCGTCGAGCACGCGGGTGGCGCCAAAGGACTTGCCGATGCCGCGAAGGGAAAGAAAGCTGCTGCTCGTCATGGCCGGATACCGCCTGGGGGTTGGATCAGAGGGGCTTCTTTTCCGACTTGGACTCGTAGCGCTTGGACCACTCCGTCAGGATGCGGTCGCGGTTGGCGGCAGCCCAGGCGAAGTCGTTCTTGGCCAGCAGCTTCTCGACGTCGCCCGGCACGAACTCGAGCTTTTCCTGCACGCCCGGCAGCGCCAGCACCGCGAAGTTCTTGGCATACAGCTCGTTGGCCTGCCTGGTGACGGCCCAGTCGGCCAGCGCCTTGGCGGCTTCCTGCTTCTTGCTGGTCTTGATGATGCCGGTGGCTTCCATGTCCCAGCCGAGGCCTTCCTTCGGCAGCACGATGTCGATGGGCGCGCCTTCGCGCTTGGTCTTGTTGGCGCGGTATTCGAAGGACATGCCCAGCGCGAACTCGCCGGCGCCGGCCTGGCGGCAGGGCTTGCTGCCCGACTGGCTGTAGATGCCGATGTTCTGGTGCAGCGCGTCCATGTACTTCCACGCCTTTTCTTCGCCCATCATCTGGATCCAGCCCGAGACCATCAGGTAGCCGGTGCCCGACGCGGCGGGGTTGGGCATGGTGATCTGGCCCTTGTAGACCGGGTTGGTCAGGTCGGCCCAGCTGGTGGGCTTGGGCAGGTTCTTCTTCGCGGCTTCTGCGGTGTTGAAGCAGATGGCCGACGACCACACGTCCATGCCGACCCACTTGGGCGGGTTGGCCGCATCGCGCATGTTGGGCTTGATGGCGTCCAGGCCCTTGGGCGCGTAGGGCTGGAGCATGCCTTCCTTGTCGAGCAGCATCAGCGAGGTGGCGGCCAGGCCCCACACCACGTCGGCCTGCGGGTTGGCCTTTTCGGCCAGCAGCTTGGCGGTGACGATGCCGGTGGAGTCGCGCACGAACTTCAGCTCGATGCTCGGGTTCTCCTTTTCGAAGGCGGCCTTGTAGGCCTGCACCTGGTCGGCCTCGAGCGCGGTATAGACCAGCAGTTCGGTGCGGCCCTGGGCCGATGCGGCAAATGCCAGCGAGAACAGGACGGCCGGCACGAGGGCGCGGCGGAGTTGACGGTGCAGCATGGTGGAGATTCCCAAGTGGAAAAAGAAGTGAGGCAATTCGGAAGACGCTGCGGGCAGGAGACCGAAAGTACGCAAATCCTGTCCAGCGACGAATGCGGCGATGCTGGCAGCGGCATGTGACAGGGATTTGTCAGATGCCTCAAAAAAACACAAATCCCCAAAATGGCGCCAGGGGCAACGGGCGTCGTCATCCGCATGTCACCGCTGCGCGCCAGACTTCGCGCGCTGTCACCCGCGCTTTCCCTCCGCCCGCTGCGTTCCACTTCCATGACACTCGACCTCGCCGAGATCGCCCGCCTGTTCGCCGAACGGGGCGGGGTTGCCTATGCGGGCGAGCCCGTCACGCAGCTCGAACACGCGCTGCAATGCGCCTGGCTCGCGGAACAGGCCGGCGCCAGCGACTCATTGGTGACGGCCGCATTGCTGCACGACCTGGGCCACCTGCTGATCGCCGAGCACCAGACGCTATCGCACTCTCCTACAGAGCTCGGCATCGACGACCGCCACCAGTACATCGCCCTGCCCCTGCTGCGCGGCGCCTTCGACGTCGAGGTGCGCGAGCCCATACGGCTGCACGTGGACGCCAAGCGCTACCTGTGCGCCACGCGGCCCGGCTATTTCTCGAAACTCTCGCCCGACTCGGTGCGCAGCCTCGCGCTGCAGGGCGGCGTGATGGACGACGGGGCGGCCCGGCGCTTTGCCGAGCACCACTGGGCCGACGACGCCGTGCGGCTGCGCCTGTGGGACGAAGAGGCGAAGACGGAAGGACTGAAGACGCCCCCGCTGGCGCATTTCCTGGCCGTCGCGGCGCGGGTGATGCTGAACTGAGCGGTTCTCGGGGCGGCGGGAGCGATTCAGCCCCATCTAAGAAACATATGTTTTCCTCATGGCGAGCGGCGCACGAGCGCCGAGAGGAAAACCGCATGTCTTCATCCCCCTCCATCACCGCGCGCACGGGCACGCTGGTCCAGGTCCTGCGCCGGGTATTCAAGCTCGCGGCGCCCTACTTCAGCTCCGAGGAAAAGTGGCGCGCCCGCGCGATGCTGCTGACCATCGTCGCGCTGAACCTGTTCTACGTGTACGTGGCCGTGCTCGGCAACGAGTGGTACGGCCGCTTCTACGACGCGCTGCAGAACAAGAACGCGGCGGTCTTCTGGCACGAGGTGGGCGTGTTCGGCTGGATCGCCTTCGCCAACATCGCGGTGCAGGTGCTCAAGTTCTACGTGACCCAGCTGCTGCAGCTGCGCTGGCGCACCTGGATGACGCGCAGCTACCTGTCGCGCTGGATGGCCGACCGCACCTTCTATCACCTGGAACTGGCGCGCTACGCCGGCAAGGACGGGCAGACGCCGGACAACCCGGACCAGCGCATCCAGGAAGACATGCAGATCTTCACCAGCGCCACGATGTCTCTCTCCATGGGCCTGCTGAACGCCGTGGTCACGCTCATGAGCTTCATCGGGCTGCTGTGGGGGCTGTCGGGCAATTTCTCGTTCACGTTCAACGGCACCACCCACCAGATCGTCGGCGCGATGGTCTGGGTGGCGCTGGGATATTCCGTGCTGGGCACCGTCATCACGCATTTCATCGGTCGTCCGCTGATCGGCCTCAATTTCAGGCAGCAGCGCTTCGAGGCCGACTTCCGGCACCACCTGGTGCGGGTGCGCGAATACAGCGAGGCCATCGCGCTGGACCACGGCGAGAAGGTCGAACGCGACCAGCTCGACCTGCGCTTCAGCAACGTGCTGCGCAACTACCTGCTGCTGATCAAGCAGCAGAAGAACCTGGTCACCTTCACCTCGTTCTTCGGGCAGGCGGCCGTGATCTTTCCTTTCCTGGTGGCGGGGCAGCAGTACTTTGGCGGCGCGTTCCAGCTGGGCCACCTGATGCAGATCGGCTCTGCCTTCGGCAAGGTGCAGGAGTCGCTCAGCTGGTTCGTCGACAACTACGACAGCGTGGCCGTGTGGCGCGCCACCACCGACCGTCTCACCAGCTTCGACGACAGCATGGCCGCCCATGCCGCGCAGGACGACGGCCTGCAGCGCGCGCCCGCCGCGGTGCTGCACAGCGATGACCTGGGCGTCGCGCTGCCCGACGGCACGCCGCTGCTCGCCGGCGCCGCCCTGGCGGTCAAGCCCGGCGACAGCGTGCTGCTGCAGGGCCCGTCGGGCAGCGGCAAGTCGACGCTGTTCCGCTCGTTCGCGGGGATCTGGCCGTTCTCGAAAGGCCGGCTGCAGGTGCCCGACAACGTCGCCTTCATGCCGCAGCGGCCCTATGTGCCCGACGGCAAGCTGCGCGACGCGCTGACCTACCCCAACCCGGCCACGAACTTCAACGATGACCAGTTGCGCCAGGCACTGGCCGACGCCCTGCTGCCCGACCTGGTGAACCGCCTCGACGAGAGCGACGCCTGGAGCCAGAAACTCTCCGGCGGCGAGCAGCAGCGCCTGGCCATTGCGCGCGTGCTGCTGAAGAAGCCGGCGTGGCTGTTCGCCGACGAGATCACCAGCGCGCTGGACGCGCAGGCCGAGGGCGTGCTCTACAAGCGCCTCGCGGCCACGGTGCAGGCGGCCGGCGGCGCGATGGTGTCCATCGCGCACCGCGCGGCCGTGGGCGACTTCCACAACCAGCGCTGGACCATGGTGCCGCAGGCGGAGGGCGCGGCCGGCGGCGGGCCGCGCTACCGGCTGGACACCGCGGCCGTTCAGCCGGCGGCGGCGTAGCGCTCCCAGCCCTTCTTGCGCAGGTCGCAGGCGGGGCACTCGCCGCAGCCGTAGCCCCAGGCCTGGCGGTGCGTGCGGTCGCCGAGGTAGCAGGTGTGGGTTTCCTCGACGATCAGGTCGACCAGCGGCTCGCCGCCCAGGCGGTGGGCCATCTGCCAGGTCTCGGCCTTGTCGATCCACATGAGCGGCGTCTCGATGACGAGGCGGCGCTCCAGCCCGAGCGACAGGGCGAGCTGCATGGCCTTCATGGTGTCGTCGCGGCAGTCGGGGTAGCCGGAGAAGTCGGTCTCGCACACGCCGGTGACGATCACCTGCAGCCCGCGCCGGTACGCCAGCGCGCCGGCCAGCGTGAGGAACAGCAGGTTGCGCCCCGGCACGAAGGTGTTGGGCAGGCCGTCGGCCTGCATCGCGAAGGCGACCTCCTCGGTCAGCGAGGAGCCGCCGAGCTGCGCCAGCGCCGCCAGCGTGAGCACGTGGTCTTCGCCCAGGCGGGGCGCCCACTCGGGAAAGCGCTCGCGCATCTTCGCGAGGATGGTGCCGCGCACGTCGAGCTCGACGCGGTGGCGCTGCCCGTAGTCGAAGCCCAGGGTTTCGACGCGCTGGTACTTCGAGAGCGCGTCGGCGAGGCAGGTGGTCGAGTCCTGGCCGCCGGAGAAAAGAACGAGGGCGGTGGTGTGCAGGGGCATATCCGTCAACGGCGGGCCGTTGTAGTCCAAAGGCGCAATTTTCGCAGGCCGCCCAGGCTGCGCGGATACGATGCCGCGAATGAGCACTAAACACTTGGTTGCATGGGCAGTCACCTTCGTGGTGCTGTTGGTGATCGACATGATCTGGCTGGGCGTGGTCGCCAAGGGCATGTACCAGGAGGCCATGGGCGACCTGATGTCGCCGAACCCGCGCCTGGCCTTTGCCGCTGTTTTCTACCTGGTCTACCCGATAGGCCTGCTGCTGTTCGCGATCATGCCGGGCGTCGAGGCGCAGAGCGTGGTTCGCGCGGCCGTGCTGGGCGCACTGTTCGGCATGTTCTGCTACGCCACCTACGACCTGACCAACCTCGCGGTGATCCGCAACTGGCCGCTGGCCCTGTCGTTCATCGACATCGCCTGGGGCACAGTGGTGAGCGGCGTGGCGGCGGCGGCGGGCGCGGTGGCCTGGCGCTGGATGGCGGCGCGCTGAGCAAGCGCCCTCCCCGCTAGCAAGCGGGCATGACACGCCGGAGTCTTCCGGCGTGTTTCTTTCTTGAAATTCGCTGAACTTTTTCAGCGGACATGCGTCGTCATGGCCGAGTCACGCGACGTCTTTAGATTTCACCTCCGGAACATCTGTGCGCCACGCGCACTACTCAAACAATCCTCCGGAGGAGTCGCATGACCCAACGCTTCATTGCCCCAGCGCTGCTGGGCGCTTCGCTATTGCTGTCCGCCTGCGGCGGCAGCAACCAAGGCCCCCAGCTGCTGCCGCTGCCGCAGCAACCGCAGCAGCCCGCCGCACAGCCCCAGAAGAACGTGCTGTTCTTCCTGGGCGACGGCATGGGCATCACCACCATGACCGCCGCGCGCATCTACAAGGTCGGCGAAGACGGCGACCTGACGATGGACACGCTGCCCGAGACGGCCTTCGTCCACACCTATTCGAACGACGCCCAGGTGACCGACAGCGCGCCGTCGATGTCGGCCTACATGACCGGCGTCAAGATGAACAACGAAGTCATCTCCATGAGCCCCGAGACCAAGGCCACCGACGCCTCGGGCAAGGCCTATCACGTCAACTTCGACAGCACCTGCCCCTCGGGCAACGGCCAGGCCGTCGAGACCCTGCTGGAGCAGAGCAAGGCCAAGGGCTATGCGACCGGCGTGGTGACCACCACCCGCATCACGCACGCCACGCCCGCCGCCACATACTCGCACGTGTGCCACCGCGACGCCGAGAACACCATCGCCGCGGCGCTGGTGCCGGGCGGCGCGGGCTACAACGGCAAGCTGGGCGACGGCGTCGACGTGTTCTTCGGCGGCGGCACGGACTACTTCCTCTCCAAGGAAGCGGGCGGCAAGCGCAACGACAAGCGCGACCTGATCGCCGAACTGAAGACCGCCAAGTACAGCTACGCCGGCAGCAAGACCGAGTTCGACAAGCTGCCAGTCGACGGCACCACCAAGATCGCCGGCCTCTTCACCAAGAGCCACATGGCCTACGACCTGGACCGCGACGCCACCAAGGAACCGAGCCTGGCCGAAATGACCGGCAAGGCCATCGACGCACTGGCCGCGCGCAAGAAGGGCTTCTTCCTGATGGTGGAGGGCGGCCGCATCGACCACGCGCTGCACGCCACCAACGCCCGCCGCGCGCTGCAGGACACCGGCGCCTTCGACGACGCCATCAAGCTCGCGCTCGACAAGATGCAGGCCATCGACCCGGGCCTGAAGAACACGCTGGTGGTGGTCACGGCCGACCATGACCACACGCTGCAGCTCAACGGCTATGCCGCGCGCACCGGCAAGACCGAGCCGGGCAAGCCCGGCGTGCTGGGCCTGGTGAAGGACTACGTCGACAACAGCAAGACCAGCAAGGACGTGGACGGCAACCCGTACACCATCATCGGTTTCGGCAACGGCCCTGTCCGCCTGGCCACGCGCGGCCCCATCGACAGCACCGCGCTGGAAAGCAAGGACTACCGGCAGGAAGCCGTGGTTCCCACGGACGCGGCCAGCGACTCCGAAACTCACGGCGGTGCCGACGTGTTCCTCGGCGCGCAAGGCCTGGGCGCCGACAACTTCTCCGGCGTCATCACCAACACCGACGTGTTCGGCCTGATCAAGAAGGCGGTCGGCCTGTGAGGGGCCGCAAGCGCTCATCGACGAACACCAACATGAACACGACCATGAACCGCATCACCCGCAAGACCCGCCTGGCCGCCGCCCTCTTCTGCGCCGCTGCCGGCACCCTGGCCGGCAGCGCACACGCCGCCGGCGAAGCCAAGAACGTCATCTTCTTCCTCGGCGACGGCATGGGCCCGGTCACCGTGACCGCCGCGCGCATCTACAAGGGCGAAAAGCAACTGGCGGCCAAGCCCGGCTCGCTGGTGAGCCCGGAGCGCGCGAACCTCGTCATGCAGTCGCTGCCGTACGCGGCCCGCGTGAAGACCTATTCGCTCGACGGCCAGACCACCGACAGCGCGCCCTCGATGGCCGCCTACATGACCGGCGTGAAGATGCGCAACGAGGTGATCTCGATGTCGAGCGACACCGTTGCCGTGGACAGCACCGGCAAGCAATACATCAACGGCGAGAACACCACCTGCCCGCCGACCAACGGCAAGGCCGCCGACACGCTGCTCGAGCTGGCCAAGGCCAAGGGCCGTTCGGTGGGCGCCGTTTCGACCACGCGCGTGGGCCATGCCACGCCGGCCACCACCTATGCCCACATCTGCAATCGCAACGGCTACAACACCATTGCCGAGCAGAGCGTGCCGGGCCATGCCAACTACAACCCCAAGCTGCTCGACGGCGTGGACGTGCTGATGGGTGGCGGCCAGCGCAACTACCTGCCGGTGGCGACCAACCCCAGCAGCAAGCGAACCGACGGCGTCGACCTGGTGGCCGCAATGAAGGCCAAGGGCTACACCTACGTCGACACCGGCACCAAGCTCAAGGCCGTCGACACGGCCGCAACCGGCAAGCTGCTGGGCCTGTTCTCGCAGAGCGAGATGGCCTACGAGCTCGACCGCGCGGAGCAGAGCCTGGACCAGCCCAGCCTGTCGGACATGACCGAGAAGGCCCTCGGCGTGCTCAGCAAGAACGACAAGGGCTTCTTCCTGATGGTGGAAGGCGGCCGCATCGACCACGCACTGCACGGCACCAATGCCAAGCGCGCGCTGGAAGACACGCTGGCCTTCGACGCGGCCATCCAGACCGCGCTCGACTTCATGAACAAGAAGGACCCGGGCCTGAAGAACACGCTGGTGGTGGTCACCGCCGACCATGACCACGCGATCGCCTTCAACGGCTATCCGAAGATCGGCAACCCGATCCTCGGCCTGGTCAACGGCTACGCCGACGGCAAGCCCACGAAGGCGGCGGACGGCAAGCCGTACACCACGCTGGTGTTCGGCAACGGCGGACGCCCCAACGCGACCGCCGGCAGTGACGTCAACGCGGAAGACGGCAACAAGAAGTGGATCGCGCCCGCGCGCGCCGCCTCGCGCGACGACCAGACCGCCATGGACACCACCGACGACAACTTCCTGCAGGAAGTCGGCATCAACCTGGGTTCGCCCGGTGCTGAAACCCACGGCGGCGGCGACGTGATGCTGTTTGCCGGCGGCGCCGGCTCGAAGATTTTCAAGGGCACCATGGAGAACATCAAGGTGTTCAACAAGGTCAAGGAAGCGGCCGGCCTGTGATCGCATCCGTGACGCTCAAGACGCTGCTGGCGGCCACCGCCCTGGTGGCCTTCCCGCTGGCAGCCAGCGCCGCGGGCGATGCCGAGGCGCCGGACCAGAACCTGCGCATCCAGCACCACATGATGTCGATCGGCAAGGACGGCGTGCAACGCGAGAGCCGCTACGCCGACCTGATGTTCCGCCGTGCCGGCTCGGTGTGGGTCGAGCGCGAGCTGCCGCCCGCGCTGCGCGAGGACCACGACCACGAAGCCCGCGAGGGCAAGGTGCACATCGGCCACGCCCACGCGGACAACACGGCCGCCCCGCTGTGGGTGCGCCGCGACGCCGCGGGCAAGGTGCAGGTGGGCATGGTGCTGCGCGAGCAGCGCAAGCTGATCGACATCGACGCGGCCAACTACGGCAACGTCGGCTACAGCGGCTCGTGGGCCAACTCCTACTGGCTGGTCGATCCGGCGAGCCTGGCGCGCATGAAAGACCTGGGCGCGGCCGGCAAGGGCGTGCAACGCTATGAACTGAAGCAGGGCGAGGGCACGCTTCGCATCGACTGGGACACGGCCGGCAGGTATGCCCGCAAGATCGAGCAGCGCAACGCGCGCGGCACTTCCGTCAACGTGATGACCGCCTCGGCCATCCCGGCGCCGAAGGCTCTGCCGTGGAAGGCCACCGAAGCCTACGAGCGCGGCGACTACTCGGACCTGCTGGACTGACCGGGTTCAACCCGGCTTTCGCGGTGCGCCGCGCATGGCCCCGAGCCCCTGAAAAGGCTGCGGGGCTTTTTCTTTGGTGCTCAGAGAAAGCGCTCCAGCAGCTTGCGCGAGGCCCGGTCGAGCGTCTTCACATCGGGAATGCGGAACTGCACGCCGTGCGCGCTCGCAATGAGCAGCGCACCGCCTTCGAGCCGGCGGATGTCTTCCTCGGCCTTCAGCACGAAGGAGGTGTCGCCACGGTCGGTGCTGATGGTCCAGGTGCTGGGCACGCCGAAGCTCGACACGCCGTGCAGGCGCAGCAGCGTGGGCGCGAAGTCGCGCACCGCGAGTTCTTCCTGCAGCAGCGCCTTGGCCTGCGCCGGCAGTTGATCGACGCTGTCGATCCAGACCAGCTCGCGCCCTTCGCTGCCCACCAGCGACACGCCGTGGCCCGGCGCGCTCAGCGGAAAGGCCCGCACCGGCACGACGCCGGCGTGGCGTTCGCCTTGCGCGTCGGTCAATACGAGGCGGCCGAAGGCGTCGCGCTCCAGCTGGAATTCGTTGCTGCTGTGGGTATTCATGCGTCCCCCGCCGGATGGGCTGCGTGGGCGATGGGCAAAGGTGCCTGCGCGCTGGCGCGCTCGTTCGCGGCTCCTTCGCTCGCATCGTCGTCGGCCTGGCGCAACTGCGCTTGGTAGAGCCGCCAGTAGGCGCCCTGCTTCGCCATCAAGGCGTCGTGCGGCCCGACCTCGACCACTTCGCCGCGGTCCATGACCACGAGCCGGTCGGCCTTGCGCAGCGTCGACAGGCGGTGCGCGATGGCGATGGTGGTGCGGCCCTGCACGAGGTTGTCGAGCGCCTTCTGGATTTCCTTCTCGGTCTCGGTGTCCACCGCCGAGGTGGCCTCGTCGAGGATCAGGATGCGCGGGTCGATCAGCAGCGCCCGCGCGATGCTGATGCGCTGGCGCTCGCCGCCCGACAGGCCCTGCCCGCGCTCGCCCACCAGCGAGTCGTAGCCGTGCTGCAGCCGCAGGATGAAGTCGTGCGCGTGCGCGGCGCGCGCGGCGGCCACGATCTCTTCCCGCGTGGCGTCGGGCTTGCCGTAGGCGATGTTCTGCGCGATGGTGCCGAAGAAAAGGAACGGCTCCTGCAGCACCAGCCCCACGTGGCGCCGGTAGTCGGCCACGGCGAAGCGGCGGATGTCGGTGCCGTCGACCTTGATGGCGCCGTCGGTCACGTCGTAGAAGCGGCAGATCAGGTTGACCAGCGTGCTCTTGCCCGAGCCGCTGTGGCCCACCAGGCCGATCATCTCGCCGGGCTCGATCACCAGGTCGAGGTCGTGGATGACGGCGCGCGAGCCGTAGCGGAAACCCAGCCCGCTCATCTCGATGCGCCCCTGCACGCGCTCGACCTTCACCGGGTTGGCCGGCTCGGGCACGTTGCTCACGTGGTCGAGGATGTCGAAGATGCGCTTGGCGCCGGCCGCCGCCTTCTGCGTGACCGAGACGATGCGGCTCATGGAGTCGAGACGCGTATAGAAACGGCCGATGTACGCGATGAAGGCGGTGAGCACGCCCACCGTGATGCTGCCGCGCGCCACCTGCCAGATGCCGAAGGCCCAGACCACGAGCAGGCCGATTTCGGTGAGCAGCGACACGGTCGGCGTGAACAGAGACCAGGTGCGGTTGAGCTTGTCGTTGACCTGCAGGTTGTAGGCGTTGGCGACGCGGAAGCGCTCGGCCTCGCGGCGCTCCTGGGCGAAGGCCTTGACCACGCGGATGCCGGGAATGGTGTCGGCCAGCACGTTGGTCACCTCCGACCAGACGCGGTCGATCTTCTCAAAGCCGGTGCGCAGGCGGTCGCGCACGACGTGGATCATCCAGGCGATGAAGGGCAGCGGCACCAGCGTGACCACCGCCAGCAGCGGATTGATGGAGATCAGGATGACGGCGGTCATCACGATCATCAGCACGTCGTTGGCGAAATCCAGCGCGTGCAACGACAGGAAAACGTTGATGCGGTCGGTTTCCGAGCCGATGCGCGCCATCAGGTCGCCGGTGCGCTTGCCGCCGAAATAGTCGAGCGGCAGGGTCAGCAGGTGCTCGTAGGTGGTGGTGCGCAGGTCGGCGCCGATGCGCTCGGACACCAGCGCCAGCAGGTAGGTGCGCGCCCAGCCCAGCCCCCAGCCGACCAGCGCCGCGACCAGTAGCCCGCCCAGGTACAGGCCGACGCGCATGGTGTCGATCTTCTGCCCGTTCTGGAACGGAATCAGGATGTCGTCCATCAGCGGGATGGTCAGGTACGGCGGCACCAGGGTGGCGGCGGTGGAAATCAGGGTCAGGACAAACCCCAGGATCAGCTGCTTGCGGTACGGCTTGGCGAAACGGCCCAGGCGCAGCAGCACCCAGGTCGAGGGCGGGGTCTGGAGTTCGGTGTCGGCAACGGCGGCATCGTCGCCGTCGGCGGCCTCGGCCGGCTCGGGTGTCGCCTTGGCGACATCGGACGCGCGCTGGCCGAAAAGCTTGAGCAGGCGCAGCGCCGCCACCTGGTGGGCCAGGGTGTAGCGCCAGCGGGCCAACCGGCCCTCGGAGCCCGTCAAATCAAGGGTTCCGACGCCGGAATGGTCGGAAAGCCGCAGCGCCAGGGAGGCGTCCGTCAGTGGCCACTCACGCCATTCGCCGCCCGGATCGAGCGCGATCAGGCGCCGGTCAGTCAGGGCGACTAGGCCGCAAGCGAAGCGAAGTTGGTCGTCGAGGTCAACCGACAGTATTACCAGAACGTTTTCCGCGACTGCGAGCCGGTTTTTCAGCGCGTCTGAAGCCGCCTCTGTTTCGCCCTCCCGGGTGCCGACTGGATCGTGATGTTGCATTGTGTTTCTTTGACTCTTGCCCGTCGCGGGCCGCATGGACCGCGTCATGGCGCCCTTGGTCGGGCGCCGATTCTGACCGATCGCCATGGGCGCGCTTGAAGGCGCCGCGGTGCTCGGCCAAAGCACATCGAACGTTTGCATGACCCGTTTCGACGACATCCAATTGCTGCGCATCAATTATCTGCGCGGTCCCAATCTCTGGACCTACCGTCCGGTGCTCGAAGTCTGGCTCGATCTGGGTCAACTGGAAGACTACCCCTCCAACAAGATAGACGGCTTCACCGACCGCCTGACCGGGCTGCTGCCGGCGCTCATCGAGCACCACTGCGGCGTCGGCGAGCGCGGCGGCTTCATCCAGCGCCTGACCGAAGGCACCTGGTCGGGCCACGTGCTCGAACACGTGGTCATCGAGCTGCTGAACCTGGCCGGCATGCCCACCGGCTTCGGGCAAACCCGCAGTACTTCCGAACACGGCGTATACCGCATGGTGTTCCGGGCGCGCGACGAGCAGGTCGCCCGCGTGGCGCTCGCCGAGGGCCACCGCCTGCTGATGGCCGCCATCAACAACGACCCGTTCACCGCCGCCGACGTGCAGAAGGCCGTCGACGCGGTCAAGGCCAAGGTCGAGGACTGCTACCTCGGCCCGAGCACCGCCGCCATCGTGGCCGCCGCCACCGACCGCGGCATTCCCCACATGCGGCTGAACAGCGGCAACCTGGTGCAACTGGGCTACGGCGCCAACCAGCAGCGCATCTGGACCGCCGAAACCGACTACACCAGCGCCATCGGCGAATCGATCGCCAGCGACAAGGAACTGACCAAGTCCCTGCTCGCGAGCTGCGGCGTGCCCGTGCCCGAGGGCCAGGTGGTCGCCAATGCCGAAGAAGCCTGGGAAGCCGCCGAGGACATCGGCCTGCCCGTGGTCGTGAAGCCATCCGATGCCAACCACGGCCGGGGCGTCTCGCTCGAGCTGACCACCCGCGAGGAAGTCATTGCCGCCTTCGCGGTCGCCGAGCCCGAGGGCAGCGACGTGATGGTCGAGCGCTTCATCCGCGGCCACGAACACCGCCTGCTGGTGGTGGGCGGCGAAGTGGTGGCTGCCGCGCGCGGCGAGATCATCACCGTGACCGGCGACGGCCAGGCCACGGTGCGCGAACTGATCGAGAAACAGCTCAACAGCGACCCGCGCCGCGGCGCCGAGGAGGAGTTCCCGCTCGACGTGATCGTCATCGACACCGACGCCAAGCTGCAGCTCGAACTCAAGCGCCAGGAGCTGGACGCCGACGCCGTGCCGGCCGCCGGCCGCGTGGTCACGATCCAGCGCAACGGCAACATGGCCAACGACTGCACCGACCAGGTCCACCCCGAAGTCGCGCATGCCGCCGTGCTGGCCGCGCGCGTGGTGGGCCTCGACATTGCCGGCATCGACCTCGTGGCGCTGGACATCTCCAAGCCGCTGGGCCCGCAGCGCGGCGCCATCGTCGAAGTCAACGCCGGCCCCGGCCTGCTGATGCACCTGAAGCCGGCCGTCGGTTCGCCGCGCCCGGTGGGCCGCGCCATCTGCGACCACCTGTTCCCCAACGACGCGCCCGGCCGCATTCCCGTGGTCGGCGTGGCCGGCTCGCGCGACACCGCCGTGCTGGCGCGCCTGGTGGCGTGGCTGGTCGGCCTGGGCGGGCGCCACACCGGCCTGGCCTGCCGCGACGGCCTGTTCCTGGAGCGCCGCCGCGTCGACGCGCGCGACAGCGCCAACTGGGACGCCGGCCACCGCCTGCTCGTGAACCGCGCCGTGCAGGCCGTGGTGATCGAGAACGGCGCCGAGACCATCCTGCGCGACGGCCTCTCCTACGACCGCTGCGAAGTCGGCATCGTCACCGACCTCGACGGCTGCGAAGCCCTGGCCGACTACGACATCACCGAGAGCGACCAGATGGTCAAGGTGCTGCGCACCCAGGTCGACGTGGTGCTGTCCGAAGGTACCGCCGTGCTGAATGCCGACGACGCCCGCGTGGCCGGCCTCGCGCCGCTGTGCGACGGTGCCGTCATCCTCTATGCGGCCGACCCGCAGGCCGCCGCGCTCACCGCGCACCAGGCCGCCGGCGGCAAGGCCGTGCTGGTGCGGCAGGACCGCGTGGTGCTGGCCAACGGCAGCAGCGAGTCGTTCCTGCCCGGCCTCGGCCGGCTGACCGTGTGGCGCGCCACCCATGCCGGCGTGAGCCTCGAGAGCCTGCTGGCCGCCGTGGCCGCGGCTTGGGCCATGGGCATTCCGCTGAACCTGATCGGCGCCGGCGTGGAGGCCTTCGAGGCCGACCTGCAGGCCGCGCTGGCCTCGCTCCAGCTGTCGCAGACCCAGCCCCTTCAACCCCAGCTGGCCTGAGCCCCCGCGCCAGCCCGCAAGCAGTCCCACGCCGACCATGAAAGTCACCCGCATCCGGGCCCTCCGCGGGCCCAACCTCTGGAGCCGCCACACCGCCATCGAGGCCGTCGTGGCCTGCCACGGCGACGAGAACGCCGTCAGCCGGCTCGCCGGCTTCGAGGACCGCCTGCGCGCCCGCTTCCCCACCATCGGCGAGCTGCACCCGATGGTGCTGGGCCAGCCGCTGGCGCTGGCCCACGTGCTCGAGAACGCCGCCGTCGCGCTGCAGGCCCAGGCCGGCTGCGCCGTCAACTTCGGCCACACCTCCCCCACGGTGGAAGATGGCGTCTACCAGGTCGTGTTCCAGTACACCGAGGAGGCCGTGGGCCGCCGCGCCGCCGAACTGGCCGAGCAGCTTATCGCCGCCGCCCAGGCCGACACCCCCTTCGACGCCGAAGCCGCCATCACCGAGCTGCGCGACCTCGACGAATCCGAGCGCCTGGGCCCGAGCACCGGCTCCATCGTCGACGCCGCAGTGGCGCGCGGCATTCCGTACCGCCGCCTCACGAGCGGCAGCCTGGTGCAGTTCGGCTGGGGCTCCAAGCAGCGCCGCATCCAGGCCGCCGAGGTCGACAGCACCAGCGGCGTGGCTGAATCGATCGCGCAGGACAAGGAACTGACCAAGCAGCTGCTCAATGCCGCCGGCGTGCCGGTGCCGCTGGGCCGCCCCGTGCGCGACGCCGAAGACGGCTGGGCCGCCGCGCTCGAAATCGGCCTGCCCGTGGTGGTGAAGCCGCAGGACGGCAACCAGGGCAAGGGCGTCACGGTCAACATCAACACGCGCGAAGAGCTTTTCTCGGCCTACGACTCGGCCGCCGCCTACGGCGAGGTGATGGTCGAGAAGTTTCTCCCCGGCTTCGACTTCCGCCTGCTGGTGGTGGGCGATCGCCTGGTGGCGGCCGCGCGCCGCGATCCGCCGCAGGTCATCGGCGACGGCGTGCTCACCGTGCGCCAGCTGGTCGACACCGTGAACCTCGACCCGCGCCGCGGCGAGGGCCATGCCACCTCGCTCACCAAGATCCGCCTGGACGACATCGCCATCGGCCGGCTCGAATCGCAGGGCCTCACGCCCGACAGCGTGCCCGCGCGCGGCCAGCGCGTGGTGCTGCGCAACAACGCCAACCTTTCCACCGGCGGCACCGCCACCGACGTGACCGACACCGTGCACCCCGAAGTCGCGGCGCGCGCCGTCGACGCGGCGCAGATGGTCGGCCTGCACATCTGCGGCGTCGACATGGTCTGCGAGAACGTGCTGCGCCCGCTCGAGGAGCAGCACGGCGGCGTGGTCGAAGTGAACGCCGCGCCCGGCCTTCGCATGCACATCTCGCCTTCGTTCGGCCGCGGCCGCGCGGTGGGCGAAGCGGTGATGGACACGCTCTTCGCCCACGGCGACGACGGCCGCATCCCCGTGGTCGCCGTCACCGGCACCAACGGCAAGACCACTACCGCGCGCCTCATCAACCACCTGCTGGCTTCCAGCGGCCTGCGCACCGGCATGACCAACACCGACGGCGTGTACGTCGACGGACGCCAGACCGACAGCGGTGACTGCAGCGGCCCCAAGAGCGCGCGCAACGTGCTCATGCACCCCGACGTGGACGCGGCGGTGTTCGAAGTGGCCCGCGGCGGCGTGCTGCGCGAGGGCCTGGGCTTCGACCGCTGCCAGGTGGCCGTGGTCACCAACATCGGCAGCGGCGACCACCTGGGCCTGAACTACATCACCACGGTGGAAGACCTCGCGGTGCTCAAGCGCGTGATCGTGCGCAACGTGGCCGCCGACGGCTACGCCGTGCTCAACGCCGCCGACCCGAACGTCGCGGCCATGGCCGCGGGCTGCCCGGGCCACGTGATCTTCTTCACCGCCGACCGCATGCACCCGGTCATGGCCACGCACCGCGCGCAAGGCAAGCGCACCGTGTACGTCGACCAGGACACGCTGGTGGCCGCCGAAGGCTCGTGGCGCGAACGCATCGCGCTGCGCGACGTGCCCATCACCCGCGGCGGCACCATCGGCTTCCAGGTCGACAACGTGATGGCCTCGGTGGCCGCCGCGTGGGCCGTGGGCCTGGACTGGGACACCATCCGCAGCGGCCTCGCGAGCTTCATGAACGACGCCGCCGGCGTGCCCGGGCGTTTCAACGTCATGGACTATCGCGGCGCCACCGTGATCGCCGACTACGGCCACAACACCGACGCCATGCGCGCGCTGGTGTCGGCCGTGGACACCATGCCCGCGAAGAAACGCTCGGTGGTCATCAGCGGCGCGGGCGACCGGCGCGATTCCGACATCCGCGACCAGACCGCCATCCTCGGCCAGGCCTTCGACGACGTGATCCTCTACCAGGACGCGGCGCAGCGCGGCCGTGCCGACGGCGAAGTCATGGCGCTGCTGCGCCAGGGCCTGCAGGGCGCCGCGCGCACGCGCTACATCGACGAGATCCGCGGAGAGTTCGTCGCCATCGACACCGCGCTGGCCCGCCTGCAGCCCGGCGATCTTTCGCTGATCCTCGTCGACCAGGTCGAGGAAGCGCTCGCTCACCTCGCGCAGCGCATCGCAGCGGGCTGACGCCCGCCTTGCCGGACACGTCCCACACCGATGGGCGCGTCCGGCCCGGCCGTGCGGTGCGGCCTGTCCCACAGACGCGCACCCCAGGCCGACACCACACTGTGGCTCCGGTCACGCACCTCCTTTCGCGGATGGCGTGGCCCAACCAAGGAGCCCGCATGACAAAAACAGTTCGTTCACTTCTATCCGCCACGGCACTCTTCGCCGCCAGCGGCTTCATCGTTTTCGGCGCCCAGACGGCCAGCGCACAGGCACCGGGCTCCGATGCACGGATGCAGAAGGAACGCGCCACCTGCGACGGCGTTCAGCAAGACCGCGCCGCGTGCCTGCGCGAAGCCGGCGCCGCACGCCAGGAGGCCAAGCGCGACGGCCTGACCACGCCGAGCGCCCCGCGCGAGCAGGTCAACGCACTCGCCCGCTGCAGCGAGCAGCCCGGCCCCGACCAGGCCGAATGCGAAGCCCGCATCAAGGGCGGCGCGCGCACTACCACCGAAGGCAGCGTGATGGGCGGCGGCGTGATCCGCGAGACCGTGACGCCGCCGCCGGCACAGCCCGCACGTTGAACCCGGCACATCCACGCCGGTCCAACATTTCCCGGTTTTCTTTTAGCTGACTCCAAGGAGCCGTCCATGAAAAGCAATACGCGTTCGATCATCCTGGCCCTGCTCGCCGCAGGCGGGCTGACCGCCACCACCATCGCCTCGGCCGCAGGCGAATCCTCCAGCACGTACCAGCGGGAACTGGCCGTCTGCGGCCACAACCAGCAGGACCGTGCGGCCTGCATCCGCGAAGCGGGCGCGGCGCGCCAGGCAGCCGCCCGCGGCGGCCTGACCAGCGCCCCGGACTACCGTGCCAATGCCCTGGCACGCTGCGGCCTGCAACCGCCTACCGAACGCTCGGCCTGCGAAGCCCGCGTGCTCGGCAGCATGGGCGACACCCGCGCCATGGTTGACGGCAGCGTGATGGGCGGTGGCGTGATCCGCGAATCGGTGACCACCACCCTGGTGCCTGTCGTGCCGGCGCCGCCGCCGGAACCGATGCCCATGCCGATGCGTCCCATGCGCTGATCGGCGACCCCGGGGCTGGCCCGCCGCACGAGGCAGGACCGGCCCTTGTGTGCAATCGAGGGGAAACCCCAATGGATACCCTCCGTTGTCACACGACTGTCATAAAAGGCAAAGGAGTGCTAGCTATAGTTCTCGGTCCCTGCCTACCGAGGAACCACTCCCCATGAATGCCATCAAGGTCGCTCGCCGATTCATAGAAACGGACCCGGCCAACGAATCGGCCAAGATTCTGGCCCAGCTCGTGTTGGCGCTCGAGTCCGAACGCAGCTTCGAACTGATCACGCTCTACAACCTCGACTACAAGAGCTTCCAGCTTGCCATGGACATCCTGAAGGAATGGCGGCTCGACCGCTATTACGCCAGCAAGTCCAAGCTGTTCGACCTGTCCCTGCAGGTCAGCGAACTCGAAAAAGCCAGCGCTACGCCCACGCCCGAAGCCTGAACGGCCCCCGAGGCCCGTTCGCGTTTTCTCCTTCTCCCCGCCTCCTCATTTCCCCCAGCGCAGCACCATCGGATCGAGCCGCCTCGCGGTCTCGATCAGTCCGGTGCGCGTGTCGGGGTGCATCGGCGGCAGCGGATGACGCGGCGCTTCGCATGCGATCACGCCGCCCTCCTTCATCAGCGACTTGCAGGCCAGCAGGCCGGCTTGCCGGTTCTCGTAGTTGATCAGCGGCAGCCACTGCTGGTAGAGCGCGAAAGCCTTGTCGCGGTCGCCTGAGCGGTGCGCCTCGATGATCGGCCTGATGCCGTCCGGATAGCCGCCACCGGTCATCGAACCGGTCGCTCCCGCGTCGAGGTCGGGCATCAGCGTGATGGCTTCTTCGCCGTCCCACGGCCCTTCGATGGCATCGCCGCCAAGGCGGATCAGCTCGCGCAGCTTCGACGCCGCGCCGGCCGTCTCGATCTTGAAGTACGCGACCTGCTCGATCTCCTTCGCCATGCGCGCCAGGAACGGCGCCGACAGCACGGTGCCGCTGGCCGGCGCGTCCTGGATCATGATCGGAATGCCCACCGCGTCCGACAGCCGCGCATAGAACTCGAAGATCTGCGGCTCGGGCACGCGGAAAGTCGCGCCGTGGTACGGCGGCATCACCATCAGCATTGCCGCGCCCATGTCCTGCGCGCGGCGGCTGCGCTCGGCGCACACCTTGGTGCTGTAGTGCGTGGTGGTCACGATCACAGGCACGCGGCCCTTCACATGTTCGAGGATCGCGCGCGTGAGCACCTCGCGCTCCTCGTCGGACAGCACGAACTGCTCCGAGAAATTCGCGAGGATGCAAAGGCCGTCCGAGCCGGCGTCGATCATGAAGTCGACACAGCGCTTCTGGCTCTCGATGTCGAGCGCGCCCTGCTCGGTGAAGGTGGTGGGCACCACCGGGAAAATGCCGCGGTATCTGGGGGTCATGCTGGTGTGTGAGTCAGTGTGAATGGCGGGGAACGGCGGCGCCGCGGCAGCCGACCAGGAAATCGAAGTCGCAGCCCTCGTCGGCCTGCAGCACGTGGTTGACGTAGAGCTTCTGGTAGCCGCCGCCGCGCGTGCTCATCGGCTGCGCGTCCGAAGCCGACAACGAAGCCAGGCGCGCCGCCAGCTCCTCGTCGCTGATGTCCAGGTGCAGCCGCCCCGCGTCGCAGTCGAGCTCGATCCAGTCGCCGTCGCGCACCGCCGCGAGCGGGCCGCCATCGGCCGCCTCGGGCGCCACGTGCAGCACCACCGTGCCGTACGCCGTGCCGCTCATGCGCGCATCCGAGATGCGCACCATGTCCTTCACGCCCTGGCGCAGAAGCTTGGGCGGCAGGCCCATGTTGCCCACCTCGGCCATGCCGGGATAGCCCTTGGGGCCGCAGTTCTTCAGCACCATCACCGAGCTCGCGTCGATGTCCAGGTCTTCGTCGACGATGCGCGCCTTGTAGTGCTCCAGGTTCTCGAACACCACCGCCTTGCCGCGATGCTTCAGCAGCTCGGGCGTGGCGGCCGATGGCTTCAGCACCGCGCCGCGCGGCGACAGATTGCCGCGCAGTATGCGGATGCCGCCATCGGCGATGAGCGGCTTGTCGAGCGGGCGGATCACCTCGTCGTCGAGGCTCGGCGCCTCGCGCACGTTGTCCCAGATCGACTGGCCGTTGACGGTGAGCGCATCCGGATGCGGCAGCAGGCCGGCTTCGCCGAGCCTGCGCAGCACGGCGGGGAGCCCGCCGGCGTAATAGAACTCCTCCATCAGGAAGCGCCCCGAAGGCATCAGGTCGACGATGGTCGGCGTGTGGCTGCCGATGCGCGTCCAGTCTTCCAGCTCCAGTTCGACGCCGATGCGCCCCGCGATCGCCTTCAGGTGGATCACCGCATTGGTCGACCCGCCGATGGCCGCATTCACGCGGATGGCGTTCTCGAAGGCCTCGCGCGTGAGGATCTTCGACAGCGTGAGCCCCTCCTTCGCCATCTCGACCACGCGCATGCCCGACATCTGCGCGAGCACGTAGCGCCGCGCATCCACCGCCGGAATGGCCGCGTTGTGCGGCAGCGAGGTGCCCAGCGCCTCGGCCATGCACGCCATGGTCGAGGCCGTGCCCATGGTGTTGCAGGTGCCAGCCGAACGCGACATGCCGCCCTCGGCCGAGAGGAACTGGTGCAGGTTGATCTCGCCCGCCTTCAGCGATTCGTGCAGCTGCCATACGGCCGTGCCCGAGCCGATGTTCTTGCCGTCGAGCTTGCCGTTGAGCATCGGCCCGCCCGTGACCACGATGGCCGGTATGTCGCAGCTCGCCGCGCCCATCAGCAGCGCGGGCGTGGTCTTGTCGCAGCCCGTGAGCAGCACCACCGCATCGACCGGGTTGCCGCGGATGGCCTCTTCCACGTCCATGCTCGCAAGGTTGCGCGTGAGCATGGCGGTGGGCCGCAGGTTCGATTCGCCGTTCGAGAACACCGGGAATTCCACCGGAAAACCACCCGCCTCGGAGATGCCGCGCTTCACGTGCTCGGCGATCTTGCGGAAGTGCGCGTTGCACGGCGTGAGCTCCGACCAGGTGTTGCAGATGCCGATGATCGGCCGGCCGTCGAACTCGTGGTCGGGAATGCCCTGGTTCTTCATCCAGCTTCGGTACATGAAGCCGTTCTTGTCGGCCGGGCCGAACCATTCGGTCGAACGAAGTTTCTTTGTCATGGGTTGAATCAGCGCCGTGGAGAGCGCGAGGTAAAGAAGCGTTGCAGCAAACAGAAGACGAACAGCAGCGCGCCGACCACGATGCGGGTCCACCACGAGCTCAGCGTGCCGTCGAAGGAAATCAGCGTCTGGATGATCCCGAGCATCAGTACGCCGAACAGCGTGCCCGCCACGTAGCCCACGCCGCCCGTGAGCAGCGTGCCGCCGATCACCACCGCCGCGATGGCGTCGAGCTCCAGCCCCACCGCATGCAGACCGTAGCCCGAGAGCATGTAGAACGTGAAGATCACGCCCGCCAGCGCCGAGCAGAAACCCGAGAGCGTGTACACGCCGATGAGCGTGCGGCGCACCGGCAGGCCCATCAGCATGGCCGAATGCTCGCTGCCGCCGATGGCGTACACCGCGCGGCCGAAGGGCGTGCAATGCGCGATGAAGATCGCCGCCAGCAGCACAGCCACCGCGATCACCGCGCTGATGGACACCGAGGCCTCGCCCCAGACCGGAATGCGGATCTGCGAGACCTCCGAATAGAAAGCGTTGGTGATGCTGATCGAGTCGATGCTGATGAGGTAGCACAGCCCGCGCGCCAGGAACATGCCCGCCAGCGTGACGATGAAGGGCTGCAGCCGGTAGCGTTCGATCAGCAGCCCCATGAAGGCGCCGAAGGCCGTGCCCATCATCAGCACCAGCGGAATCACCACACCGGGGCTCCAGCCGTGTTTTTCTACCAGCGAGGCCGACACCATGGTGGTCAGCGCGATCACCGAGCCCACCGACAGGTCGATGCCGCCCGAGAGGATCACGAAGGTCATGCCCACCGCCACGACGATGAGGAATGCGTTGTCGATCAGCAGGTTGAGGAACACCTGCGCCGAAAAGAACCCGTCGTAGAAGACCGAGCCCAGCGTGGCCACCAGCACGAACAGCGAGATGGTCGCTGCCAGCGGCAGGTACTTGGGGTTGAGCCCCTTCCTGCTTCCTTTCCCGCGCGCGGGAGAAGCGGGAGAAGGTTGCGGCGAGGGTGTCACGTCGATCACCGCGCTCATGACCGCGCTCCTTCATGCGCGGGCCGCTGCACCAGCGCCCGCACTTGCGCCCTGAACTCCGGCGACTGCAGCAGCATCACCGCGAACACCACGCCCGCCTTCACCACCAGGTTGATCTCCGGCGGCACGCCCAGCGAATAGATCGCATAAGTCAGCGTCTGGATGATCAGCGCGCCGATCACGCTGCCCACGAGGCTGAAGCGCCCGCCGGTGAGCGCCGTGCCGCCCAGCGTCACCGCCAGGATCGCATCGAGCTCGATCAGCTGACCCGCGTTGTTGCCGTCCGCGCTCTTCACGTTCGAGCTGATCAGCAGGCCCGCCACGCCGGCGCAGGCACCGCAGAACGCGTAGGCCCCGACGATCAGGCGCCGCGCCTGCACGCCCGCCACCCGCGCCGCCGTCGGGTTGATGCCCACCGCCTGGATGAACAGCCCGAGCGCGGTGCGCGTGATGGCCAGGTACAGCAGCACGAACACCGCCGCCGCGATGAACAGGGAGAACGGCAGCCCCAGCAGGTAGCCGCTGCCCAGGAAGAAGAAGGGCTTGTAGTAGATCGTGATGATCTGTCCGTCGGCAATGAGCTGCGCAATGCCGCGCCCCGCCACCATGAGGATCAGCGTCGCGATGATCGGCTGCATGCCGACCTTGGCGACCAGCAGGCCGTTCCACAGCCCGCACAACAGCGCGATGCCGATGGCCGCGACGATGGCGAGCGACATGGGAAAGCGGCTCACGTCGCTGGCCACCGAGCCGCCGATCATCCAGGCCGCGAGCGCCGCGGCGATGGCCACCACCGCGCCCACCGAGATGTCGATGCCGCGCGTGGCGATGACCAGCGTCATGCCGAGCGACACCAGCACCAGCGGTGCTGCGCGGTTCAGGATGTCGATCAGGCTGCCGTACAGGTGCCCGTCGCGCCATTCGAGGTGCAGGAAGCTGGCGTTGAAGGCCGTGTTCACCGCGAGCAGGAGCACGAGGGTGACGATGGGCCAGGCCAGGCGATGGCTCATGAGAGATGAAAGGCGGTTCATGTGTTCTGCCTTGCTCCTTCCCCTTCCGGGGGAAGGCTGGGATGGGGGCATGCGG